>NZ_CBCRZX010000037.1:0-42443 GCF_965137155.1 Stackebrandtia soli | reverse complement strand
ACCCGGAGACGCCGTACCGGGACGCTCGGCCGTCGCAATACCCCGATCCATCGCAGTACCCCGACCCTCAACCCCCGCACCACCCCTACCCGCCACAAGGAGACGATCGCCGTGCCTGACAACACTTTCGGTGCCCGGACCGCCGCGGCCCTCTCCCGTCGCGGCCCCCTCTGCGTCGGCATCGACCCCCACGCGCAGCTCCTGCGCTCCTGGGGCCTCGACGACAGCCTCGACGGCGCGCGCCAGTTCTGCGAGACGCTCGTCGCCGCCGTCGCCGGTCACGTGGCCTTCGTCAAGCCACAGTCGGCGTTCTTCGAACGCTTCGGATCGGGCGGCATCGCCTTGCTGGAGAACGTCATCGCCGAATCACGTCGTGCGGGGGCCCTCGTCCTCCTCGATGTCAAACGCGGCGACATAGGCTCGACGATGTCCGCGTACGCCCAGGCGTACCTCGACGCCGACTCGTCACTGGCGGTCGACGCCATCACCGCCAGCCCGTACCTCGGTTTCGGTTCCCTGCAACCACTCTTCGACACGGCGCAGGCCAACGACCGGGGCGTGTTCGTACTGGCGTTGACATCGAACTCCGAAGGCGGGCAGGTGCAGTTGGCACGTCGCAAGGACGGTAGGACTGTAGCTCAGTCCATCATCGACGAAGCAGCGGCACTCAACGCCGAAGCCGAGCCCCTCGGTGACATCGGCATCGTCATGGGCGCGACCGTTCCCGGGTGCAAGGAGTCGAATGCCTTGACGCTACGGCAATCCACCTACGGCATCACGCACAACGTCGTCCACAACGGTGAGACGGCTCACGACCTGTCGGAGCTCAACGGTCCGATCCTGGTGCCCGGCATGGGCGTCCAAGGCGGCCAGCCGAGCGATCTGCGACGCGTGCTCGGTGCGTCCGCGCAATGGGCGATCCCTTCGTACTCAAGGGAAATCGCTCGTCACGGCCCCACTGTCGCAAGTGTGCGCTCGGTCGCGGAACAGACCGCTAAGGACTGCGCGGACGCGATTGGGCGTTGAGTACGAATTCGGAGGACCGGCGTCACGGGGCCACCCCGCGTGCTGACGCCGAGGGTCATGTGGTTACGTTTCCCGCGCTGGATTAAAAAACCAGCGTGTGGGAGGGACCGGTGGTCATCGGGCCCTCTACATAGTCCATGAAAGACCAATCGCCTCACCCAAGGAGACCCTGTGCCGCTCCCGCAGCTTACGCCTGAGCAGCGCGCTGCCGCCCTCCAAAAGGCCGCAGCCGCCCGTAAGGCCCGTGCTGAGCTGAAAGAGAAGCTCAAGACCGGTGAGAAGTCGCTGGCCGACGTCCTCGCCGCTGCGTCGGAAGACGACATCGCCGGCAAGATGAAGGTGTCTGCCGTGCTCAAGGCCCTCCCGGGAATCGGTGACAAGCGCACCGTCCAGATCATGGAGAAGCTGAAGATCGCCGACAGCCGTCGTCTCCGGGGACTTGGCGAGCACCAGCGCCAGGCGCTTCTTGCCGAGTTCGCTGACGGCGACGCATAGTCGTCGGGTAGAAAAAACACGTGAGCTTTGACGACAATCGCCGCAAAGCGGCGCGCCTGACGGTTCTCTCCGGGCCGTCAGGCGTCGGCAAAGGCAGCGTGAAGGCGCTCATCCGAGAGCGATACCCCTGGGTGTGGTTCTCGGTGAGCNCCACCACGCGCTCGCCCCGGCCCGGCGAAATTCCCGGTTTTCACTACCACTACTACGATCGCGCGCATTTCGAGAAGCTCGCCGCCGACGGCCAGTTCCTCGAGTGGGCGCAGTACGCGAACAACTTCTACGGAACGCCCCGCGCCCCCGTCGAAGAACGGTTGGCTCGCGGCGAGAACGCCGTCATGGAAGCCGACGTGCAAGGCGCCCGTCAGGTGCGCAAGGCGATGCCCGAGGCGCAATTGGTGTTCTTGGCACCTCCCAGCTGGGAAGAGCTGGAGCGCCGCCTGAAGGGCCGCGGCACCGAGGACGCGGAGACGATCCGGCGTCGACTGGATCTGGCTCAGGACGAGTTGGCGTCAGAGTCTGAGTTTGACCGCACGATCGTCAACTACACAATCGAGCAGGCCACCGAGGAGCTGGTAAGCTTGCTCGGTTCGCCCAGCGAGTCCTCATCGACTTGCTCGGCCATTCATCATTAATCGCGATCCACGTATTGAGGCTGATTCCGCGTGTCTGGAACCGTTGCCGATCCGGTCGGTATCACCAAGCCGCCCATCGACGATCTGCTTGAGAAGTCGCAGTCGAAGTACCAGCTGGTGATCTACGGCGCCAAGCGCGCCCGCCAGATCAACGCCTACTACAGCCAGCTCGGTGAGGGCTTGCTCGAGTATGTCGGTCCGCTGGTCGAGACGACCCCGCAGGAGAAGTCGCTGTCGATCGCGCTGCGCGAGGTCGACCAGGGCCTGCTGATCACCGAACCGTTGGCGGAGGGCGCCGAGGACGTTGTCTGACCGTCCGAACGTCGTCCTCGGGGTCTCCGGCGGAATCGCCGCCTACAAGGCGTGTGAGGTTCTGCGCCTGTTGACCGAGTCGGGGCACGACGTGACGGTGGTGCCGACGGCGTCGGCGCTCGAATTCGTGGGGGAGGCGACCTGGGCGGCCTTGTCGGGCCGACCGGTCGCCACCGCCGTGTTCGAGGCCGTGCACGAGGTGCCGCACGTGTCGATCGGTCGTCGTGCCGATCTCGTCCTGGTCGTCCCCGCGACGGCGGACGTGATGGCGCGGGCGGTCGGGGGCCGTGCCGATGACCTGCTCACGGCGACGCTGTTGACGGCGACCTGTCCCGTCGTGTTCGTTCCGGCGATGCACACGGAGATGTGGGAGCATCCGGCCACTGTGGATAACGTGGCGACCTTGCGGCGGCGCGGTTCGACAGTGTTGGAACCGGCGTCGGGGCGGTTGACCGGCAAGGACACCGGCAAGGGGCGGTTGCCCGATCCTCGGCAGATCGCGGAGTACGCGTTCGCGGTGCTGGCGGGTCGATCGAATGCCCGAGACCTCGTCGGAACGCGCGTCGTCGTGACGGCGGGTGGGACCCGTGAACCGCTGGATCCGGTGCGTTTCATAGGGAATCGTTCGTCCGGCAAACAGGGTTACGCGTTGGCGTCGGCCGCGTTGGCACGGGGGGCCGCGGTGACCGTGGTCGCCGCGAACGTCGCGTTGCCGGACCTGGCCGGGGTCGACACCGTGCGCGTGGAGACGACGGCGGAACTGCGTGACGCCACACTCGCCGCGGCGGAGAGCGCGGACGTGATCGTGATGGCGGCGGCACCGTCGGATTTCCGACCGGCCGAGTACGCCGAGCGGAAGATCAAGAAGACGCCAGACGGCACGGTCGCGCCGTTGAAGTTGGAGCACAATCCGGACATCGCGGCCGAGCTGGGCGCGGCGAAGCGTCCAGGTCAGCTGCTGGTGACCTTCGCGGCCGAGACCCATGACGGCCTCGTTCACGCGCGGGACAAGCATTCCCGCAAGCGCGCCGACCTGTCGGTTCTGAACGAGGTCGGTGACGGCAAGGCGTTCGGGACCGACGACAACGCCGTGACGTTGCTGCGGTCGGACGGGTCGATTGTGGACGTGCCATCGGCGCGAAAGAGCGTTGTCGCCGACCGGGTGTGGGACGAGATCGCGTCGATGCGTGACGCCTGACCGCTTCGGCGGGCCGGACATGCTCAGTGGGCGGCGTTCCCGCCGGCCTTCTCCCAGATGGCGGCGCAGTGGTCCGCGTCGATGCGCATGCGCGTCAAGTCCGGGTCGTACAGGTCGAAGGGCGGGTTGAACGGCCAATCTCCGTCGAGTTCGGCGCTCAGGCCGTCGCCGTCGCCGTCGAGCACGACGCGTCGGGTGGCGTGGCCGTCGCCGTCGAGTTCCGGGTACATCGGCGGGTCGTCGTCCTCGACGAAGAGCATGTGGACCCGGTCGTGACCGACCAATGCGCCGAACTCCGATTGCCTTCGTTGTTCGGATCGTTTGTCGCGCAAGGATTTCAGCGGGCCGAGATCGTGTCGGCGAGGTCGATCGTCTCGAGGTCGGTGTCGGTTCGGCGTCGTGCGCTCGTGTCGGGTTAACTGACGACGAGGACCTCTGGCGATGGTCTTCATGATCTGTCCTCCCGACTCCGCGAGTACCCACCACCACAGGGCGCCGATCCCGTAGTCGTGGACGACGAGGTATCGGTGATGCTGGGGGCATGTGGTCATTGCGCCGCGTTCACCGTGGCGCGCCAATTGGTCGGACTGACGGCGGCGCCGGCCATTGTGAGGTTTCGAAGGGGTGAATGATGACGAGCAACTCGAGTCCGACGTCGTTGGTCTTGCGCGCGGATTGCGGGTCGTGCCGCGGCCTGTGCTGTGTCGTGCCCGCGTTCGCCGCGTCGGCGGATTTCGCGGTGGACAAGCCCGCGAGGAGACCCTGCGCGAATCTGCTGGCCGATTCACGGTGCGGGATCCATGATTCCCTGCGGGACAAGGGCTTCGTCGGTTGCACGGTATATGACTGCTTCGGCGCGGGACAGCGGGTCTCGGCGCTGTTCGACGGTCGTGACTGGCGTGATGGCGCGTCGACGGCGACACCGATGTTCGCCGCCTTTCCGGTAATGCGGGACCTGCACGAGCTGCTGTGGTACCTGTCGGCGGCGGCACGGTTCGACGACGTCGCGCCGCTGCGGTCGTCGATCGAGGCCGAGACGCGCCGGATCGAGGGTTTGGCCGCCCGCCCACCGTCCGAGCTCGTAAGGATCGATGTGGACGGTTGTCGGCGTGCCGCGAACGTGGTGCTGACGCAAGCCAGTGAGGCGGCCCGGTCGAGGTTTCGTCGTCGTCGGGATCATCGTGGCGCGGACCTGGTCGGCGCGCGGTTGTCCGGGGCCGACCTCCGTGGGGCGAGTCTGCGGGGGAGTCTGCTGCTCGGCGCGAACCTGTCCGGCGCCGACTTGCGGTCGGCGGACGTGATCGGCACGGATCTGCGTGGATCGGATCTGCGTGGCGCGGACCTGTCGGGGGCGTTGTTCCTGACGCAGGCGCAGTTGGATTCGGCTGTGGGGGACGGGCGGACCAGGATGTCGGCGCCCCTGCGGCGCCCCGGTCACTGGCCGGAGTGAGCGAACAGGGTCGTGACAGGCGTTCTGCCCGGTGTGGACCATTCGTCCGGCTTAGATCGGTTCGGGCTGTTTACTTTTTCGAGTCCCTTTCGTAACCTTACGTAAGACATTGATCAATGTCGTTGTATCGAATCGAAAGGATCTGACGTGACTTCTCCCGTCACTCGCTGGCGCGCGTTGGCTTCCGCGTCCGCGGTCGGCGTAGCGGCCGTCGCCGTCGCCGGTGTCGGCTGGGCGCAGCCCGCCGAAGATGCCCAGGCCCCGCCCGAGCCCGTCGTTTTCCAAGCCGGCGAGATCGTCAACGCCGGCACCTCGCTGTCGGCCGACGCGGCCGACACCCGTGTCGTGTCGTACCCCGGCGCGACCTACATCAAGGTGCACTTCGCATCGCTGGACCTGGCACCCGGCGATTACCTCACCGTCTCCTCGCCGGACGGCACCGAGGTGCACACCTACCACGGCGCGCCCGGGGACGGCCTGATCGACGGCGACTCCGGATACACCGTTCACGGCGACTCCGGCTTCGCGGCGATGTCGGTCTTCGGCGACACCGCCGAGGTCACCATCCACTCGTCCGGCGACGTGTCGACGTCGAACCTTGTCGTGGACAAGTACTGGCGCGGCTATGGCAAGGGCGAGTTCAACATCGTCAACGCCGACATCATGAGCGTGTGCGGGAACGACGCCCGCCGCGACACGGTGTGCTATCAGGACAGTCACCCCGCGGAGTACGAGTCCTCGCGCGCGGTGGCACGTCTGCTGTCGAACGGCTCCGGTCTCTGCACGACCTGGCGTGTCGGCAACACCAACCGGATGCTGACGAACAACCACTGCGTCAGCAGCCAGTCCGGCATCGCCGCGACCGAATCCCAGTTCGGCTACGAGTGCGCCACCTGCGGCGGCGACAACCCGTCCGAGGGGGTCAAGGTCGGCGGCGACACGCTGATCCAGACCAACAGCACCCACGACTTCACCCTGTTCTCGGTGCAGAACTTCGACAGCATCACCAGCTTCGGGACGTTGTACATCGCGAACCGGGAACCCGTCGCAGGTGAACGGATCTACATCCCCGGCCATGGCGACGCGATCGCCAAGCGCCTGTCCATATATGAGGAATCGGACGGCGGGGTCACCTGCAAGATCGATACCCCGCAGGACTCGAGCGTCACGACCGGATACATGTGCGACACGTCCGGCGGCAACTCCGGTTCCCCGGTCGTTCTCGGTGACAGCAACGAGGTGATCGCCCTGCACGCGCTCGGCGGTTGCGAGAACTCCGGTTACCGGATGAGTCTCATCTATCCCTTGATCGCGGGGGACATCGACAACTCGCGAGTGTGACGGACGGCATCCGCCCCGGTGGCCTCGGGTTATGCCCGGCGTCACTGGGGCGGCGTGCCGCGCGGTCGTTAGACTGGCACGACGGTATCGACGACCATGATCACACTAGGAGCACCGTGGCACGCCGCCTATTCACCTCGGAGTCCGTGACCGAGGGCCATCCCGACAAGATCGCCGACCAGATCAGCGACGGTGTCCTCGACGCCTTGCTGACGCAGGACCCGGCCAGTCGCGTCGCGGTGGAAACGCTCATCACCACCGGCCAGGTTCATGTTGCCGGTGAGGTGACGACTCGCGCGTACGCCGACATTCCGCAGATCGTTCGTGACACGATCCTCGGCATCGGATACGACTCGTCGAAGAAGGGCTTTGACGGGGCGTCGTGTGGTGTCAGCATTTCGATCGGTTCGCAGTCACCCGACATCGCGCAGGGCGTCGACAAGGCCATCGAGATGCGCCAGACCACGTCGGACCACGACGAGCTCGACCTCCAGGGCGCCGGCGACCAGGGCATGATGTTCGGTTTCGCGTGCCGTGAGACGCCGGAGCTGATGCCGTTGCCGATCGCGCTGTCGCACCGTATGTCCAAGCGACTGTCGCAGGTCCGCAAGGACGGGACCGTTCCGTACCTGCGTCCCGACGGGAAGACCCAGGTCACGATCGAATACGACGGTCTCAAGCCCGTCAAACTGCACACGGTCGTCGTGTCGAGCCAGCACGCGCCCGACATCTCCTTGGACTCGCTGATGACGCCCGACGTCATCGAACACGTCATCGCTCCCGAACTGGCCGCGCTTGACATCGACACCAGTGACTACCGCGTCCTCGTCAACCCGACGGGCCGCTTCGAGATCGGTGGCCCGATGGGCGACGCCGGTCTGACCGGCCGCAAGATCATCGTCGACACGTACGGTGGCTACGCCCGGCACGGCGGCGGTGCGTTCTCCGGAAAGGACCCGTCCAAGGTCGACCGTTCCGCCGCTTACGCCATGCGTTGGGTCGCCAAGAACATCGTCGCGGCGGGCCTCGCGGAGCGCTGCGAGACCCAGGTCGCCTACGCCATCGGCAAGGCGCACCCGGTCAGCATCCGGATCGAGACCTTCGGGACCGAGACCGTCGCGGTCGAGAAGATCGAGTCCGCCGTGGCGAAGGTGTTCGACCTGCGTCCGGCCGCGATCATCCGCGACCTGAACCTGCTGCGTCCGATCTACCGTCAGACCGCCGCGTACGGCCACTTCGGCCGTGAACTGCCCGACTTCACCTGGGAGCAGACCGATCGCGTCGACGCCCTCAAGTCGACTGTCTAAAGTAGCCTTAGGTCGCCGCCTTCCATGCGGAAGGCGGCGACCTTTTTGCGCCACCACCGCTGTATATCGAAACCGATGCATTGTTGGGTGGATGACACCCGGCCGATCCGACCCGCGCGCACCCGCCGATCCACCCGGGCGGCTGCCTAAGCTTGCAACTCGACACCACCGATTCGACCGAACGAGGAGACATGAGCGAGTACACCGTCTGGCACAACCCGTCCTGTTCCAAGAGCCGCGCCGCCCGCGACGAACTCGCCGAACTCGGCGCCGACGCCACCCTTCGCCTGTACCGCAAGGAACCACCGTCCGCTGACGAGATCACCGACGTCCTCGCCAAACTCGGCCTTGAACCGTGGGACATTACCCGGATGAACGAACCCGCCGCCGTCGAACTCGGCCTCGCCGACTGGACTCGCGACGCGTCTACCCGGGACACCTGGACCAAGGCGCTCGCCGACAACCCGACCATGATCCAGCGCCCCATCGTCATCAAGGGCGACCGCGCCGTCGTCGCACGCGAACCCGGCTGGCGAGTGCGTCTCGACGGGTGAGGAGCGCCATACGGGTCGCCACTTGACCCCGCCCCAAGGGCACGCCGCATGCTTGCGGCGTGGATGACAACGACGAACTCCTCCCCGGAGCCTTCGGCGACGCGACGCGACTCTCGGCCAAGGCGCTTCGCGTCTACGCCGACCAGGGCCTCCTCACACCCGCTCGGATCGACGCCCGCACCGGATACCGTCACTACCGGCACGACCAGATCCCGCGTGCCCGACTCATCGCCGACCTGAGAGCCCTCGATCTGCCTCTCGCCCGCGTCGCCGAACTCCTCGACACCGACGCCGCCACCCGCGCCACCCGCCTGCACGAGTGGCTTGACGCGGCACAAGCGCGACTGCACCGCCAACGCGCCGCCGTCAACGCCCTCGGACGGCGAGGCGCGGGCGACCCCGCGCTCGCCGACGCGATCCGCGTCCACCCGATCCCGCCGCGGCGCGTCCTCTACCGGCAGCTCCGCGTGCGGGTCGACCTCATGGACGACGCCATCGCCGAATCCGCCCGTCGTATACGGGCACACCTCGAGGCCGAGGGCATCCCCGACGACGGCCGCATCCTCGTCTTCTTCCACGGCATGGTCACCCTCGACAGCGACGGCCCCATCGAGATCGCGGTGACCGCGCCACGACCCGTCGAACCCGTCGACGACCTGCGCGTCCGCATCGTCCCCGCACACCGGGCCGCGCGGCTGTCCGTCGAGCCGCGACACCGCGACCACCCCGAGGTGCTCGCCTACTACGACGCCCTTGACGCCTGGCTGGAAGCCAGACCCGACGCGCGCCTCATCGACGCCGTCTACGAGACCCACCCCGGTGGCACTCGGCTCGACATCAACTACCCGCTAAGCCCCGACCTCACCGCCTCACCCTGAAAGGGAAACCGTGAACTACATCGGCTCCGGGCCGTACTGCTACGCCAACTCCCTCGCCATGTCGATCGACGGGGCCTTCGACCCCCGCCTCCTCGAAGTCGCCACCGGCTCACCCTTCGGGGCGCAACTCCTCGGCGGACGCATGCCCATGTTCGACCCGTACGGATGGGACCCGGACCTCGGCCTCGCCCAAGCCATCGACGCGATCGGCTGGGCCTGCGACGTCACCACCGGAGGCACCGCCGAAACGGCCGAAGCCCGTCTCCGGGCCGCCAGTCCACGGGACCCCATCCTCGTCGGCCCCGTCGACATGGGGCTACTTCGCTACCAACCCGGCATGAGCGGCCCCATCGGGGCCGATCACTTCGTCGTCGTCCTCGGAGTCGACGCCGATCGCGTCGTCAGTCACGACCCCCACGGACACCCGTACGCGACCCTGCCCATCCACGACTTCCTCGCCGCCTGGTCCAGCGGAACCGTCGGGTACGGGGAACCGTTCACCGGCCGAACCGCCTTCCGTCGAGTCCGTGACGTCAGTCCCGACCAGGCACTGCGGACCCTCCTACCGGCATTCACCGAATGGTCGGCCGGCCGCACCGACCTCCCCGTTCCGCCGGGCACGCTCGGCAACCGCGACGCCGTGCTCGCCCTCGCCGACGCCGCGGACGACGGGCTCGACCCCGAAGTCAAGGGCACTCTCACCTACTTCTCCGCACGGGTCGGCGCTCGTCGTGCCGCCGATGGCGCGTGGGCGCTGCGGGAACTTGGCCTGCCGGAGGCCGCCGACGTCCTCACCCAGCGGGCGCGGCTGCTCGGCGGATTGCAGTACGACCTCGTGCACGACATCCCGATCTCCCCGGCGCTTCGCCGACTCGCGGAGACCTACCCACCGTTGACCGAGCTCCTTCGCGCCGCGCCGGTCGGCCGGTGAGAAGTGGGCCCGGCCGACGGCTCGGTCGGGCCCTAATGCGGATGTTCGATCGTTTCCTGCCGCGTGAACTCCAGGCGGCGCCTCTCGATGCTGTGGGTACCCCGCAGCGTTCAAGTACGCCGGAGGCGACGAACGCCGGCTTTGCGTCATGCCGGCGTGTACGTCTGATGCGGTTCCAACGGGGGTGAATTCCCCTCACGCGACCTGGACGTTCGTTTCAGGAGGGAGGATCGGCGACCGGACGCGACCACGACAGTGGCCCCATCGACGGCTCACGTCGGTGGGGTTACGTGCGGTATTCGGTTGTGGGGCTATAGAACAGTGATGGCGTCGGCGGGTGCGACGAGGTGGTATCGGCCCAGTTGGATGCCGTCGGTGATGACGATGGTCGCGGTGATTGTGGCGGTGTCGAGGTCGGGGTGCGGGCCGGTGCGGCGTTGAACCGGAGTGAGGTGCCGGATGCGTCGCGGTAGGAGTCGTTGAACAGGATCCGGAAGGTGGCGTGCGAGCGGCCGGTTTTGGTCGTGCGCATCTCGAGCGTGGCGGCGAGGCGGCCTTCGACGATGTGGACGTACTGCATGGGATTCTCCTGATGTGTGGGGCACTCGGAGCCGGTGTGGCGGGTGGTGCCGCGTTGACGCGGACACACAGACCCGGCGGTACGCGCGGGGACGTCAAGGTGGGCGGCGGAAGTTTTCGATGAGGACATCCGAAGGAAGCGCAGCGGTGTCCGTCGAAAAGTTTCGACAGTCCACCTTGCGAGCGAAGCGGCGCCCGTGGAGCCGTCGGGTATGCATGTGGATGTGCAACGAGCACCCACCGGACACCGGAACCGTCCACCCGTTCAGGAGCCGACGCCATGGGGCTGCGGCGTTATCGAGGCCGGCCGTGGACCGAACAATGAACCGCGGTGTTACGCCTGGAAGGACCGCAGCGGCCCACGAGAACCACGATGGAAGGACCCCCATGACCACGCATCTCCCTGAGACCGACAGGCTCCTCGGGACATCGTCCACGCTGGTGGCCGCGCCGATGGCGGGAGGGCCGACGACCGTCGCGCTCGCCACCGCAGTCGCCGAAGCGGGCGCGTTTCCCTTCCTCGCCGGCGGCTACAAGAGCGTCGAGGCGCTCGCCGCGGAGATCGAAGAGCTCCGCAGGACCGGTCACCCCTTCGGCGTGAACCTCTTCGTCCCCGATCGCACGGCCGTCGTGGACGCCGAGGCGTTTGCCGCGTACGCGGCAGCGCTCAAGGACGACGCCGACCGGTACGGGCTCGTCCTGTCCGCCGAGCCGGTCGCCGACGACGACCACTACGCGGACAAGCTCGCACTGCTGATCGAGCACCCGGTCCCTGTCGTCTCCCTCACGTTCGCCCGCCCCGATCCGGAGGACGTCCAAGCGCTGCAGCGGGTCGGGACCCGGGTGATCGCCACGGTCACGAGCCCCGACGAGGCGCGGCTCGCCGCGACGGCGGGCGTCGACGGGCTCGTGGTCCAGGGCCCCGGCGCAGGCGGGCACTCGGCCACCTACGACCCGGCCCGCACCATCGAGGACGGCGACACAGCGGACCTCGTCCGGGCGGTGCGCGAGGCCACGGGCCTGCCAATCATTGCCACCGGCGGCGTCGACGGGCCCGACGCCGTCAGGCGGCTCCTGGACGCCGGGGCCGAAGCGGTCGCGGTGGGCACCCTGCTGCTGCGCTCGGACGAGGCGGGCACCTCCGCCACCCATCGTCGGGCCCTCGCCGATGAGGCGTTCACCGAGACGGTCCTCACCAGAGCGTTCACCGGCCGCCCCGCCCGCGCGCTGCGGTCTGCGTTCATTGACCGGCACGAGCACGAAGCCGTGGGCGCGTACCCGGCGGTGCACCACCTCACCCGCGCCCTGCGCCAGGCCGCGGGCAGCGCCGGCGACGCCCACGTGCTGCACCTGTGGGCCGGCACCGGGTGGCGCAGCGCTCCCACAGGCCCCGCCGCCGACATCATCGCCTGGCTCGCCCCGACGGAGAGCTGAGCCGTGCCGCCGATGGTGCGGGCAGGGCGGGTTCAGTCGGCGGTGACGCCGACGTCGCTCTCATCCGGCCGAAAAACCTGCCCGCCGAGAAGCCCAGCGACGCCGCCCGGTCCGGGCAGGCCCAGCAGATCACACTGCCGCCTATCTACAGTGGAAGCCATCGATGGTTGGTCGGAAGAGGTGTCGGAACGTGAATCTCGATAGGGATGTCCACCGCGACGAAGCTGCCGCGTTCGGACCGGCGTCGTGCGTCGAGGGCGCGATCCTGCCGTATGAGGGCCGCGCCCAGGTACGGCGCTCTGACGGGCCGTGGACGGAAGCGCTCGCGCGGGACGAAGACGGATGGCTCGCTCCCGCGAACCCGGTCCTCGTGCGCGGGCAGGCGAGGATCCTGCCGCTCGCGTGGCGCGGCGACCCGAGCAACGGCCGTGCTACCGGCGTCGAGCCAGAGGAGATCGCCGAGTTCGCGGCCCAGATGGAGGGATCCGGCTACTACTGGGCGCGCAGCGCGCGCACGCTCGACGAGCTCAGCGGGCACCAGGGAGGCAGCATCGCGTCGTACCTGCACGCTCTCCGGGCGGCCGGCACGACGAAGGCCACGTTCTGGACGATCTCCTGGACGATCGGCATCGCATTGGTCTGGGCCGGCGACGAGAACGAGGGGACCATGTCATTGGCGCTTCACGTCGTCCCTGCGAGCTGGGTGTCCGAGACCGTCACCGCGAAGGCTGTGCGAGGGATCGATGTGGGCTGGTCATGGGCGGACGTCATCGAACTGTATGAGCGCCGAGTGGGTCCGAGACAGGACGCCGGCCCCGGGCCGCGGACGAACACCGACGGAGAACGCGATGGACATCGATGAGCTCATGCGCGTCGTGCATACCGAGAGCCTTGACCCCCGGTGACGTCCCACCTCTATGGATTCCCCCGGTCCGCATCCCACGGATTGCTGCCCGGCCGCGTTTCACTCGATCGGCCTGACGCTAGTCACCGGGGCTGGTCTAGGGGACGGAGACCGTCGGCCACGGGTCATCGACGGGGACGTGATTGTCAGGTTCGGATCGGGTGGTCTTGCGGCGGGCTATCGCCACGGATGTTGCGGTGACGCGGAGGTTCGCGTATTCGTTGTTGTCGCCGCTGCGGTCCAGGCGCAACGCCTTACCGACGACCACGACCGCATCTCCTTTATGGAGCTCTTCGGCGGCGTTCTCGTCGAGGTCACGCCGCCGCTGCAGCAAGTGTTGTTCAAGGTCTTCGTCGCTGTAGGTGGCAGGTCGCATTCGCTGATGCTACCCAGCCATAGGACATTTCACTGCTGCCAGAGGAAGGCCGCCTTAACGCAGTCCACACAGTGAAAAATGTACGCAAGGCCTCCTCCGCCGAAGTTGCCGCTGGTGTCGTCCTCGTAGCCCTCTTCCAACTGCGCGGTTAGGGTCATCGCCGTACCGCAGCCGGGGCAGCTGGGGGTCTGGTCGGCCTGGATCCAGGCCGGTTTGCCACCCAGTTGCCCGAGTACGGTGCGTTCCCGGCCGGTACCCTCCCATGCTGAAAGCGCCTCGAAGTACTCATCGACGTCGATGGCCTCGGGTCGCAGTCTCGACACGGCTCCCAACTGGGTCATCCCTTCGTTGGGAACGGTTGCCGGTGCCAGATTCCGGTCGGTGAACAGGTATGCCTGGTTGCCTCCCTTGAAGGCTTCCCATTCATCGCACAGGCCGGGGTCGTTCTGGCACATGAACACCGACACGACACCGGCCTCGATCGGCAGATGCGCGATGAACTGAAGCGCCCCTTCGCATTCGGCGCAGGTCGGCCATTGGAAGTCGGCCGGGGCAAGCGGCACTCCGCCGGTGCGCAACACATCCGATTCCGCGTCTACCGTTCCGTCGTAGAACATCAAGGTCACCATGGGCGCATGATATTCAATGAAGTCACTCCTAGTGGAATGCGGTCTTCAGGGCCGACCACGCGACGGCCGGTTCGGATTTCAGCTGCTCAACACCGACCACGAATCACAATGCATCGTACGGAACTGACAACCCCGCACCGCAGTAGGTTTCGGGCCTGAGGTGGATCAACAGGTTCCATAGTGTCCAGATATGGCTTCTCACGGAAAGTGCCATTCGGATCCCCGGAGCTAGCTTCGAACCCCCGGATTATGAATACGACGTAGCAGTCGATCGGCTGGGCGGCGCAGCGATCGAGCTTGCTGGCCCCGTACTGATTCTCCCATCGTCGCGGCGTTCCCACGCCCGGATATCGCGGATGCTCCGGTTGCGGCCCAACACGTGTACCTGAAAGACGTCAATGCCGCCATCGAGGCGCGTCGCTTTCCCTCACTCCTGTCCGACCACAACGACGCTTCGAGCTACGCGGCGCGAATCCTCGTCATCGACGCGACCGAGTCGAACGCGAGCAGGTTGCACGCGGCGCAAATAATACTGTGGACGGAGATTGTCATGTCCCACGCCGACGGGGTCGGCTGGACGGCGGAGGCACTCGAGGAATGGGCGGGTTGCTCTACGGCGGGAACCCGACTCACCACCGGCTCACTGATGTTCCGATCCCGCAAACACGGCTGCCATCTGGCGTCGACCGACACGCCCATCGACATCGCGACCGTCGCCGCATCGCTCCACTATCGAACGATGGCGTCCGGTTCGGTTCCATGAACATTGACGATCAAGGTCGGTTCGAGCATCACCGTCGTCACGACCCGTCCTAACGTCATTGTGGACCGAGATTGATGTCTCCGACCTTCGCCGCCTGAATGAAGGTGGCGGAGCCGGACACGTCTCCACTGTTGCAGTTGTTCGTCACCATCGACTCTCCGCCGAGCAACGGAGCGGCAGCCCGCGCCAACTCGGCCTTGAAATCCGGGTCGAACGCGGTGATCAAATCGAGAGCCTGGACGAGCCCCTCCTCGTTCTGCTCCGGATCCCGCTCCGCGGCCTCTAGGGCCTTGGCCGCTGTCTGCTCTTTCGCGAACCGGCGCTTCACCAACGCCACGACGTTCTGCACCGTCGACGGGCCGCCCTTGATCGCCGCCTCAGTGCTCTTCCCCGCTACGGCGCCCACCACGGACATCAGCGCGACGCCTCCCGGATTCGAGATTCCAGATCACGTTCGTCGTCACGTGGGCGGCCCCGAGCTCGGCGCAGCGCTCCACGAGCGCCTCGACCGTCAGCTCGCGGGCCTTTCGCCACCGCCGCACCGCATCGGCGACCACATCAGAGAACGTCGAAGCACCAGAATCTGTCATAACCACAGAACCTAACCGACCCATTGCGTCCATGACCAGCACGACCAATGATCGACGCACAAGATCAACCCATGTCTGTCATATTGACAGGAAGGACCGTGCCTCGATGACCCCCGAACCGAACACCCCCTGGACCGCCGACCGTATCCGCGCTCGGTCCCGTCACCGACATCGAAACCGCCGGCCAGATCCTCACCATCGGCCGCACCCTCGCCTACCGACTCGCCAAGACCAATGAGTTCCCGGTACCGATCCTGAGAATCGGAGCGCTCTACCGCGTCCCCACCGAAGCACTCATCGGGGTCCTCTACAGGACTACGAACCCGTGATGGCGATGTCGGAACTATCCATGCGGCCCACGATTCTTCAAACTCGAGTGTGCTCGGACTAGGGCGTGTCCTGTGAACCTTTGTGTATATGTCAGCCAGGCCATGCTGGCGGCGATGGTGAGGCTGGCCTGGTAGATCGCGGCGCGTTTGGCGTAGCGGGTGGCCAGGTCTCGCCATTATTCGAGCCGGTTGAAACACCGTTCCACGACGTGACGTTTGGAAGGCATGGAGGGCAAGGAAAACATCGTGAAGGGCGGCGACGTGGTGGAGTTCCGCTTCAACGTCTGAGCCGCGTCGCCGGGTACACCTGCACGATCGGGGAACGGATGCACGGCCAGATCGGCGAATCGGCCGCGCATCCGTTCCCAGGTCGTGCACCTTGGATTCCGAAGGGATCCGCTGCACGCATCGATCTGAGTGACACGAGCAGCGGATACGACACCGGTCGCCTCAGGCGACGGCGGTTCCTTCGAGCTCGATCATCTGGCCGGGGATGGCGAGGCGTGTGACACCGAGCATCGTGGTCGTCGGGGCGACTCCTGCTGCGCCCAGCTTCCCCGCGAGGACGCCATAGTGTTGGAACAGCGCGTCCACGTCGGTGGAGTAGACGTTGAGACGAACCAGGTTCGCCAGTGACATGCCCGCCTCGGCGAGCACGGCCTCGAGGTTCGCCACGGCCAGTGCGAGCTGGGCCGCGATGTCCCCATCGTGCTCCGGACGACCGTCCCTGCTCATCGCCGTCTGCCCCGAGATGTACAGGGTGCGCGTTTCGCCCGAGATGACCTCGCCCTGGTTGAAGCCCATCTCCTGCGACCATGACACAGGGTTGACTGCCGTGCGTTTCATTGCTGCTCCGATCGTTCATTCCGCAGCGCCCGACGGCCGGATGGCCGCCGTCCTCGACGCCTCACAAGCACCTTTGCAATGAATCACGACACCTTGTGTCGTGATTACTGATAAAGATGGATCCATGCGAGCAGACAGGTTGGTGTCGATGGTGCTGCTGCTGCGTCAGCGAGGCCGCATGACCGCGGAACAATTGGCGAACGAGCTCGAAGTGTCGACGCGCACCGTGCTGCGCGATATCGATGCGCTCTCGACGGCTGGCGTCCCTGTCTACTCCGACCGTGGTCGCTACGGCGGATTTTCACTCCTTCCCGGTTTCCGCACGGAATTGACCGGGTTGAATCACGACGAAGCCCTCGCTCTGCTCACGGCGGGATCGGATCGGGGCCAGAAGGTCTTCGGCCTCAGCGCGCCCCTGGCTTCGGCGATGCGCAAGGTCGTCGACGCGCTGCCAGAAGGACACCGGGCGAGCTTGGAAGACGCCGCTAAACGCTTCCTCGTCGAGCCGGAGATCGACCTCCTCTCGCGACGCGTGGCAGCCGAGGAGTTGGCCGATGGGGTCATGAGCGAGGTGCGCAGCGCCGTGCTCACCGGACGCCGGCTCCGGTTCGACTACGTGCCACCAGGGAAGACACCGCTCCCGCGCACTGTCGATCCGATCGGGCTGGTCACCGTTCGCGGCCACACCTACCTTCTGGCGACCGAAGCCGGCGACGACCGGACCTACCGGCTGTCGCGGATGCTCAGCGCCGAAGCGCTCCCCGAGCCGGCGCAGCGCCCCGCGCATGTCGACCTCGACCGCATCTGGGCTGAGCGCAGCACCCGGTTCCTGTCCAAGGACCACCTCCCCGTGGTCGTCCGAGTCAAGTCGTCTCGCCGCGACGAACTGCTCGATGCCACGCGCGCCGTCCGCCTCGAGGAATCGGAGCAGGGCGATTGGATCCGTCTCGACGTGACGTTCGAGGACCTGCGGCATGCGGTCTGGGCCGTGCGGCAACTCGACACGGACGCCGAAGTCCTGGTGCCTGAAGCGCTACGGGTTGCACTGCGCGACCGGGCTTCCCTGCTCGTCAATCGGTATGACTCGATTCGGAGCCCAGACGTTCGCTAACCGCGGCGACGTGGTTGAGTTCCGCTTCAACGTGGCCCGGAGCTTCCTCGTCTGCTTGGCGACACGTTGGTGCGGGACCGGCATGGGATCGGCCTCGCCGCTGAGAGGGTCACGGCGGAACCGGATTCCCTGCGGAGGCAACCGATGAGCACTGAACGCGACGTCTGGCTCGTCGAGTTCACCCGCCGGTCTGTCGGATTCCAGCAGGCAGAAGCTGGTGGGGAGGTCGTTGGTGCCCTTGATTTTGCCGACCGCGACGAGGCGCTCGCGATCGCCGAGGAGTTCGTCGAGGGCGACTTCGCGGCTCTTCGCGCACGCTCCTTGAAGCCCGACGCCTGACAACCGCCACGCGACGCAACGCGATCACCGAAGGGGAACAGGCCGAGGCAGCTCTGACGGTTCGAGAGCCGGAGGTTGTCTGCACCTGAATGCGGTGAAACTCCGCTTCAACGTCTAAGGTCATTCGATCCAGCGCGGCAGCCAGAAGCGGGTCGACGTGTTCCGCCAGTTTGCTCACACGTGGAGCGGAATAGGCTTCGGTACGACTGACCTGGGAAACTACGAACGGTGGTAACAAGGTGGCAAGAGTACTGACGGTCGATATTCGGCTCGACGGAATTGAAATCGATGACCGCCTGTACGGTTACCCGATTCCGCTGGCTGAACTGGACGCATTGTTCGACGAGGAACCCGAGAAGTTTGACGGATCCGGTGGTGGACGGACCTCGGGTTTCTGGTCGTGGCGCGAATCGGGGGTGACGGTGAAGCACACCGACGGCATACACGCGCTTCAGGTGAAGTTCAGCGTCACTGGCCCCGCCCACCGGGTTCGGATCGAAGGGCGGCCTTTCGCCGATGAGTTCGGTCCGGCGGGTCCGACCTATCCGAATCGCGATTTCGGCAGCGGGTACGTCATGGCGCGGCGAACCGATCCCGGGCCTGATCAGCACGTGATGGAGGTCGGCGTCGAGCAGAAGGTCCGGCGGCAGAAGAAGAAGGCCACCCCGGCGAAGAAGAAGGCGAAGCCGATCCCGGTCGCCGACGCGGCCGAGTTCACCGACCTCAACTTCAAACTGCTCGTCCTGCAAGACCTCATGTACGACAAGGGCCTGATCAAACCCGCCTTCGACATTCACCAATTCATCGATGCATACAGCGAGCGTGACATCGATGTCGACGAAGAGGGGTACGCACCCATCCCAGAGGCCCTCGCGTACTTCGCCGAGCTTCCGGTGCCACGGGCCCTGTTGAGCGAGGTCGTGGAACTCGTACTAGACGGCGGCAACGACATCTACATGCAGATCGCACCGCGGTGGGGTGGCGAGGACGACTTCTTCGACATCACGGACTTCACCGACGTCGACCTGCTCCCGAACCTGCGATCAATGACGTTGACCGGCGTCGATGAAGAAACCCTGGAGTCCCTACGCGAGAAGGGTATCGACGCCCAGCTCCTGTGATGTATTTCGACTGCCAGCTTCTTAGGGACGCTCACGTCAGTCGCCGGCCGCGCTCAGACGCGGGAGGACCACGACAACAAAGCCGTGAAACCCACCCGCGAACCCGGACATTCACGTCCGGGGCACGTTGACATCAGATCCAGCGGGCACCGATCTCGTCGTGAAGCTGCTGGGTCTTTTGCACATTCAGGATTCCCTCAACAACCGTGACTTCGAGACCAACCTCCTTAGCGAGGGCGATGACTGCGTCGCGTTGTTCTGGATGATCATCGGCGTCCCCACCATCCCAGAGTTGGAGCCACCGGTCTGTGGGGTCGTCACTGCCGCAATCGGCCCAAATCCGGCAGATCAGATCAAGTTCGCCCTGGTTCATGGGGCGGTTCGGGGTCGCGTACACAGCGGGCTCCTCGGTAATCGGCTGTCTGGAATCGCAGAGTAGACGGAAGGTGTGACGGCCAGCAAGTGCCCTGCGATTCCCACGACCAGGCCCGATACGTTGAGCGCCTGAACAGTGGGTTTGGCTTGATCCTTGCCGACCCTCGAATTATTGCTTTGGGTGCGTGAGGTCCCGCTGAGCGGGTAGGAAGTCATAGAACCAGTACATGGGGAGAGAGGAGCGATCGTGAAAACCGTTGCGGATGTCATGACGGCTGATCCGGCGTGTTGCATGCCGTCGACGAGCGTTGTTGAGGCGGCGCAGATCATGCGCGACAAGAACATTGGCAATGTTCTGGTCGTTGAGGACTATCGTTTGGTCGGAATCGTCACCGACCGGGACATCGTCGTGCGGGGGATCGCACAGAACGGCACGATGGAGGGAATGAGTCTGGATCGGCTCATAACCGGCAGTCCTGTGCGAGTCAAGATGACCGACGATTCTGACTTGGCTGTCGCGTTGATGCGCGAGCACGGAGTGCGTCGTGTGCCGGTGTGCAATGACTTGGGACGACCGGTGGGAGTGGTGTCGTTGGGTGATCTTGCTGTCAACAGGGACCCGAATTCGGTGTTGGCGGACATCAGTAAGGAACCGCCGAACAACTGACATTCGCGAGCCTCATCCCGCGTGCAGTATCCGCGGACGGGGTTCGGCTTGCTGTGCATTGTGTCTGGTGCGAGCGCGTGAGGCGTGCCGGGCATTGCTCCGGGGGGAGAGGGGGGTTGAGGCGTGCCGAAGACGACACATAGTCCGACGTTGCGGCATCTGCGACGGTGGGGCGCGGTGTATCTGCTCGTCATCATGTTCGCGGGTTCGTGGTTCGGTCAGTTCATGTTTCAGCTGATCGAGTTCTCGAACGAGCAGCGGCAACTCGGCGTCGTCTTCAGTTGGTCGGAGTTTCTGCCGAGGTTCTTCGCGTCGACCTTCGAGAACTGGCAGAGCGAGTGGTTTCAGTTGATCTTCCAGGCGATCCTGCTGTTGGGTGCCAAGCATCTGCTGTTCAGGGTCGATGCGCAGGATCTTGAGCGTATCGAGCAGAAGATTGATCAGGTTCGCTCTAGCCTCGGTCAGTCCGAGGAACCACCGAGCGACATCGAAGACGCCAGCGACAAACGGCCGGGCCAAACCGGACGCTGAACTCACTGACCGCGGCCCTGCAAGTGCGGGTCGAGGCTTTGGTTACTGACGAAAGCGCTGTCGGCGGATCGCCACCGGATCAGTTCCGGGAACGGGTGGGTGCGTCACCGTCCGCGGTGTTGGTCGTTGGTTTTTGTATGAGCAGGGAATCCGCTGGCATCGGATTCTCTAACCGTCTCCCCGTTCTGGAGGCCGCCCATGGTGCTTCACGCGTCGACCCGCAGGGTGATCCTCAGCATCGCCAGCGATCTCGGCGACACCCGTGACAAGGATCAGCTGACGCCACTCGTCGTCGAGGCCCTCGCTGTCCTCAATACGCTCACTGAGAACGGCGAGATCACTCGCGATGATGGACTCCGCATCGTCATGGCGCTGTGCGGATATGACGACGACCCCAACCTCGTCAAAGACATTCTCAACTCGATCTGAACGACACTGCGAAGGTGTGCGTATGAGCAGCATCGTGGAGATCACGCTGGGCAACATGGTGCTATTGGGTGTCGATGAGGATGTGGTCGGCGCCTATCGAAGACGGGCTCGACGACTGTGGTGGCGGATCGTGCGGCTGCGCTCGATGAGATCGCGGCCAAGAGGGGACTGCCGACCGCACCTGAGGTTGACGAAGTTGTTCGGGTTGGTTCGGGGCGACAGTGGGTGACTGTCGAATGGTAGTCCCGGTTTGATGGCGTCGATACACTGTGCGGCAACCGAAACGCCACCGCTTTGGAGTTGCCCATGACCGCCGCCACCCCGGCCCCGCTCCCGCACGCACCTTTGTCCACTTCGGCAACTGCTTCAGTCGCGCAGCCGCCGCGTCGACCGGGTGTCGTCGTCACGGCGTTCGTCATCCTCATGTTCTTCACCGTCTTGGGGTTGCTCGATCTGGGGATCGGCGTCTCGATCGACCCGGACCCCGACCTCACCGTGGCGGAGTACGTAACGTCGAACATCACGAGTGGGATCTCGCTGGCGGTCCTGTTGGCGTCGGCCATCCCGTTCTGGCAGGGCCGCGAGATCGGTCAGATCGGTCTCGCCGTCGGAGGCGCCATGTTCCTCCTCCCGATGCTGGAGGTTCTCACCACGATCGTCGTGTCCGGCTTCGACGACGCCAGCGGTGACCCCGTCGCATCCGGAATCTCCCGCATCCTCCTCATCGTTGTCGCCCCTGCCGCCGCGCTTCTCATCACCGCGCTGGTACTACTCGCCCGCCGCAGCACGACCGAGTGGATCAATGCAGCCACAAACCACAGACACATGAACAGAAAAACCACCCCATCATGACCGGCATGGACACGACGAAACATGAAAGCTAGTGTGTGCAACTCGTAGGTGGTGTTCGCATCTTTCCGACGACGCTTCAGCGGCCGAGTGAGCTGTCGAACGCGAAGTCACATATGGAATGCTCGGCGGCCAACATCCTCGTCCGAGTTCCAACAGACACCACTCTTTCGAGACATGGCTCAGAACTGGTTTCGATCCGGGCGGATTCCGCCCACACGTTGGCGCTAGCGCAACCCAGACCAGGACCTGCCGTTCGTGACATGGGCTCCCGAACACACATCGAAGGCGACGGCGCGCGGACGCGTCGAAGGAGGGACACATGCACGATTCAGCGGACACTCGCTCATGGATTCCAGCATCTCGGACGAGACGATGACGGACTTGTCGAGCTCGTTCCGGTTCCGTGCCACGGGTACTCCGTACACCGACCGCTACATCGTGCGGGGGCCGCGAGGTACCCGAGCCGAGTTCTCCGGCTTCCGCGATGGCGAGTTTCTATTCCTCATATCAGATCAGGGATGGGCCGGCCTCGATGACGAGCAGAAGTTCGAGCTCCAGCGGTACTTTCTGTCCGCGGCTCTCAACCAGATCTGGGCATCGTGTGGGAACCGGATCGCATGGCTCTTCGAATCCGCGACCGATGCGGAGGCACTCCGCGACGACATCGCCGCCTTGGTCGATCGATGCCGAAGCGAGTTCGACGGCGCCTCGATCTCATTTCACGTCGTCGACGCATCGGCTGTCGACGGGACACCCTCAGATCGTCCGCTCCTGAACTCCGACAACAGAACTGCATCGGAAACATCCACAGGGGTGTATCTTGACTCGATCGGCCTGGTCGCGATCGGCCGCCCGATCGGCTTCGTCAACGAGACGCAACGGTACTTCTTGCTGGAGGCCCGCGGCCGACCGATCACCGTGAGCGCATCGGCCGGTCGGGTATGGCTCGTACTGCGCACCGGGCCCGCAACGACGACACGTCCACTCACCAGAAGGGATGTCGAGCGGTTCGATCGACGCCCAAGTGAATCGATCTCCGAGGCGCTGGCAGAACTGGAAGCATGCGGCTTGATCAGCGAGTGGGCGGACGATGAGGATGCCACAGCCGCGCTGTTCCGGCTGCGAGTACTTCCGCTCCAGACTTTCGCGTCGGGCGTCGACGGATCATCGGTCGCCGCAGTCGCAGATCCAGGCGACGAAGACGCCTTCGTGACCACTCCAGTGAGCAGTCGAGCGCGGGCCCTCCTCACATTGGGCCCGGCGTGTGATGACCTCTCCGAAGCGGCGAGAACGGCATCACGCCTCGAAGAACTGGGCGAGCTCAACGGCACGTCCGCCATCACCGAATTCGCTCGTGAACTGCCACTTCTACTGGCCCGCGATGTCGCCTACCTTGATCTCCCTGAGAGCGAGTGCAGCCCGGATAGCATTCCCGACTCGTCGCCGCTCGATGTCGAGATCGCGCCCGCGTCAGATCTCGGGTTCCTGGCCGTGGGGCTGATCGTCGACGCGACCGCTGGACGTCCCACAATGATCCGAGTCGCCGGTCGACTGGAACCGCTCGACGCCGACGAGAGTGGACTGTGGCGAGTGGTGCGCGGGCTCAACCCGTTCCGGGGACCGAACGCGCCGGAGTTGCAGGAGCTCAATGGCGTGGCACGCCATCGACGGATCCGCAACGTGGAGGCGACCCTCGACCGGCTCACGCGGCGAGGGCTCGTGCGGCGTCTTCAAGGCGCCGATGCACTACGTTCCCTGTCCACCTTGCGCTTTCACCCGCTCTTGGCCGGGCTGGGCGACGTCACGTACCGGCAGTCGCGCACCCAGACGCGACGACAGTGGCTGCTGGGTACAACACATGACGAGCGGACGCTGGCCCGACTGGACGACGTCAAAACGGCGATCTGGGGCGCGACCGGAAGCGAGCTCCCATCGCTCCAACATGCCGTCTCACTGCTGGTGCATGAAGCCGATCTCGGCGAAGTCAGCTTTATCCTCGGCCACATCAGATCAATGGTCGACCATGGTTCGGCCTATCTGGACACCATTTCCGGGCATGGTGCACGGAACGCGACCGAAGGACCGAGGTCATGATGACGCCGGACGGCACCCGCCAGGTATTCCATGGGCAATATGGGACCGCGCTCACCGGCATGTACCAGGGCGCGACGCTGGTCGTGGACGAACTCGGCGGCGACCGAAGCGCGCGGTTCGACGGGATACGCGGCGATTCGCTCACGATCGGCTTCGTCACGTTGGAGGCGCTGAGCGGCTTCCCCGCTCAGATCGATGACAGCGGCGAGTTGACCCCGGAAGCGACGGCCCGATTCATCGCCGACGCGCGCACCCAGGTCGCGGTCGCGGCGGGACGTCCCGTGCTCTGGGCGTGCGAACGTGCGCAGGACGCAAATGTCCTAGATCGACTGTTCGACGGCCCGCTCGCCGACCTGCGTGCCGGCCCCGGCACCGTCGGCATCGAAGTCGCTCACCTGCCCTACGAGCTCCTTATAAGGCAATGGCGCGAACGCGCCGACACCGGATTGTGGACGCCTCGCCTTGACAGGTTGCCCGATTCCGTGTTCGTTTCGGCTCCTGGGCAGCAGGCCAACGATCGAGCCCCGGCAACATCGGCCGCACCGCGGCCACCGGAGCTCCCGAAGCCTTCCCGAAACGTCCCGGTTCAACCGAACCTGCCTCCCACCACACCCCGGCCGACGAACTTTGGACTCAACCGCCCCGACTCCCTTCTGACGACGTCGATCGTCGTCCCGCTCGGCACTCCCGGTCCGCAGACCCGCACCGCAGATGACCTCCCTTACTGCGACATCACTCTCGGCGGCGAAACCACCGCCACCAGCGGCGCGGAGACGCTCATCTGGTCCTTGTGCGCGACGCGTCCGCCCGGGACCACCGTCGCCTCCGTCGTCATCGAGCTGACCGACGCCGGCGGGGAACACGCCATCGACACTCTCGTGCACCTGTTCCGCGCCGGACTGCTGGCGCAAGTGGACCTGAGCGAACCGGCCGCTGTATACGAGTTCGCGCAGACATACCGCCTGCTCCCGATGGTGCCCCTTCCCTTCGGAGGACGTCCAGGCGGCATCGTCCGCACGGAGAACGCAGACGGCGCCCCGCTCGAACTCGACGCCCTCCTCGCGTCGATCGCGAACGAGGGAATGACCAGCAGGAACCTCATCGAAGCCTGCACTCCGCACGGAAAGATCCGCCCGCCGGACAGGAGACCGCACATATTCAAGTCGCCCAATTTGCTCCGTCGACACCCGAGTGTCGTCCACGAGAACGGAATCGTCGGATGGGCGCTGGACAAGGCGATCCCTCTCATCGGGGAGGGCGTCCTCGCCTTCGACCTCGCCGCAAACTGATGCATCTCAAAGGTCGTGTTCGATCTCGTTCATCGTGAGCGGCGGTCGAGTGGGCATTGCAGTAGCGGACGAGACCTCTGCGCACCAGTGTTGTGTGTGGGCGCCTCACGTCTCGCCACGATGCGCCCACCGAACGTCGCACAACAGAACGACAGGTCCGAAGACAGCCTCATAGGTTGATATGCAATCGGCGTCGGCTGCGGGGCACGTCCTAGCCGTTGTCGACTTGGACGACGTACCAGATGCCGCCGAACAACTGGAGCCGCACGTACCAGACGATCAACCACGACCAACCACAACCGGATTATCGGGTTACCACTTTGGTGCTTTGCTTTGCTTTGCTTGGCGCTGGGGCATATTTCGGCGGGGTCTGGGCGGGCCGGGTCGGTCGGGTTGTTGGTTTTATGGCGCGAGTGCGTTGAAGAGGTCGGGGATCAGGACCGCGTTGGGGTGGCTCAGGGGCGCGGTAACGACCGGTTTCTCGACGCCTGTTTGATGGATCGAGACGATGCCGTTGTGGAGGGTCGGTGGGCTGATGGAGGCCCAGGGTAGGGAGAAGCGTGGTTTCGTGCATGCGATGCCGTCTTGGCTGAACTCCACGCTGCCGGCGACGGTGATGGTCTCGCCGCGGCGAACTCGGGTGATCAGGTCGTCGAGCAGTCGGGGTTCCAGGTATTGCTTGGACAGGTTGATCAGGAATGTCCACCCTTGCGGCTGTTCTGCGTGGCGGCCTCCCTTTGAGAAGGACACGGCGACTTTGTGTCCGCTGTAGTAGGGGTACTGCCCCACGTGGAAGGTCCAGTAGTTCTGGTAGAAGGTGGGGAACAGGAACCGCTTTTCGGCGACCTGCGTCGCCGTATAGCTGACCCACTCCACTTGGTCGAGCGCGATCGATTTCTTGCCGTAGGTGATCGTCTGCGGGTCGGCTTGGAGACGCGTCCAATCGGCGGTGGTGTCGAGGCGAGGAACCGTGCCGGGTCGTGACGGTCTCGGGGATGCCATCGGGTTCGAGGGGTCACCTGATGGGGACGCGATGTTGTGAGGCGCCACTGCGGCAGGTCGCGCGTCCGATGCTTGTGATGGCAGGGGTTGGTTCTGGGGCTTTGCGCCAGTTGCCGGTGGCGTTGTGCGGGGGGCGGGCTTGTCGGCGTTGGCGATGTGTTCGGTGAGCCAGGCCGGTGTGTGTGGGCGTGGGTAGGCGGCCAGGTCGTCGCGGTAGTGGTCGGCGGCGAGTAGGTGGTCGTCGGGGAAGGGCCGGTCGCCGTAGTCGTAATCGGTGCTCAGCTGGGCGCCTGTTCCAGCTCCGATGTTGACGCTCAGCAGCAGGCGCCACCACGGCCCGGCGGGCATCCGCGCGGCGAGGTGCCGCTGTCGCCGGACGAGTAGGGCTATCTGCTCGGGTACTCGTGCATCGGTGACCTGGTTGCCGGACCAGAACTGCAGCTGGGCGACCTCTGCGCCCACGGTGAAGGAGAAGACCGCCGAGAAGCGGTCCCAGCCGGGCGGTCCGAGCTGGGCCACCTGTTGCGTGATCGGTGCCAGAAGTGCTGAAGCCCGCTCGGCGATCGCCTCGTCGGGGGTGTCGATGGTGAACGATGCGATCGCCAAGGGACCGTCCGATGCGGAGTCAAGCCGCATGGCTTCATTCCAGAGGTCTGCCATCGAGTTCTCTCCCGCGAGCGGGCGGCGCACGTACGCCTCCTCAGCGGTGAACATGCCCTCCGCCGCAGGCGGCGGGATCGAACTCGACGTCTCCTTGATCCGCCCCGCATCGCTGACCAGGAAGACCGATCTGCCGACCGGCATGTCCCGAAACGCCATCGGATCGCTGTCGTCGATGTCCACCGGCGCGTACACGCTCCAGCCTGCCTTGAAGCGATCCGCCACGAGCCCCTGCACGGGGTAGTCCAGGCCGCGAGCCTGGATCCGTTCCACGACAAGCCGAATTGCCCGTTCCGCAGGCATCTGCTCGTCCTCCGGTGTCGAGACGCCGTCCAGAGGATGGCCGGTCTCAGCGTCGCTGCCGGGAGTTTGGAAACCATAATGCTGCGTCAGGTCGAACCACAGACGCACCTCCTCGGCGGTCTCGTCGTCGACACCTGCCGCGACCACCGACCAGGCTCCGCCGGCATCCCGTCCGTAGACGGTGGTGAGGTCGCGCTCATCGACAACCGATACGTAGTTCGTTCGAGACTCATCGCCGAACGCGGTGACCTCCACCAGGTCCGGTACGGCGAGGACGGTGCGTTCGTCGAGAACTTCGCCACCTACGTTGGTGGCAGCCATTATGTAATAAGTCATCGACCGGCTCCTTCGCTACCATGAGTCGAGGAAATGGGGGCCACACTCCACACCAGAAGCCAACTGGGGACTCCGTACCAGTGCAGAACCCTGTCACAGTAACGAGTCCATCATGCGGGTGCAGCACCAAGACGAGGCCTCAACTCAGTCTGGCCCATAAGCAGAACGATCCGCCATTCCTGACCAGGCTCGAATCGCACCCCAGTGCAGACACGTCACGATAGCGGCCTAAGCACTCAAAAGTCCTGCCGGATTCTGTCTACATTGAAAGGTGTCGGGATGCACTGCCAGTCCTGAGTGTTGCTGAGGACCTGCCGTAGCGACGGCTAGGTCGCCTCTTGCTCACACCTCGCCCTTGCGGACACGCCACCACGGCGACGACGCGACGGATCTACCGAACAGACCTGCGCCCGGTCATCGCGAGTGGGGCCGATCTGATGGCGAAATGGTGGGAAGGAAAACCCTCAGGCCCTCTATTAGGCCCTGACGCCCCTCGCTGGTCATCCGGTGAGGGGCGTTTGTGCTGGTGGTCGATACTGGGATCGAACCAGTGACCTCTCCGGTGTGAACGGAGCGCTCTCCCGCTGAGCTAATCGACCCGAAGGCATTACTAATGTACCCGAGGCTGTTGTCGCGGTGGCAGGTGGGGCCGGACGTGACGTGATGCTGGTGGGGGAGTGGTCCTCATGTCGCAGCCATGGCCATGGTGAGCGCTGCGGGGTGGACGTCGCCTTGCCCGAAGCGAGTTGTTCTGGATGGGTAGGTTTCCGGAGGCCGGGCGGTGACGCCACCTCGCGACCTGGTTCACCCCGGTTCTCCGATGGCGGTATGACGGGGCAGACTGGCGGCATGCTTCCCGCCGTCGCGGACAGTCCCGCCTCAGATCTTCCCATTCGCGAAGTGTTGGGCTCTCTCGTGGACGCCGTCACGGCGACGGGCACTGCAGTCCTGGTCGCGCCGCCGGGCTCGGGTAAGACGACTCTCGCGCCGTTGGCGCTCGCCGACCAGGTGACCGGTCGAGTGGTCGTCGCCGAGCCCCGCCGGGTCGCGGCTCGGGCGGCCGCTCAACGGATGGCGACGCTGACGAACACGGCCCTCGGTGACCTCATTGGATATTCGGTTCGGGGAGAGCGTGTCGTGTCGGCCGCGACGCGGATCGAGGTCGTGACGACTGGCCTGCTCGTTCGTCGACTGCAGCAGGATCCCGAACTGTCGGGTGTGGACGTCGTGATCGTCGACGAGTGTCATGAGCGGCATGTCGACACCGATCTCGCGGTGGCGTTCTTGTCGGATGTGCGAACGAATCTGCGCGATGACCTCGTCGTCGTCGCGGCCTCCGCGACGGCCGAGGCCGATCGGATTGCTGCGTTGCTGGGTGGCCCCGCTCCCGTCATCACGGCCCCGTCATCTCCGTTCGATGTGGACATTCGGTGGAGTCCGCCGTCGAGTGCCGTCTCGCCGAGTCTGGGCGCTCGTGTCGATCCAGCGCTGCTGCGGCACGTCGCCTCCGTCGTTCGTCGTGCGCTCGTGGAGCATGACGGCGACGTGTTGGTCTTCCTCCCTGGTGTGGGTGAGATCGAGCGGGTCGCGGGGCTCCTCGTCGACGTCGACGCCCGAATCATGAGACTCCATGGTGGACAATCTGCGCGCGATCAGGACAGCGCGTTGAAGGCGCTGCCGGAACGTCGCGTCGTCTTGGCGACGGCTGTCGCGGAGAGCAGTCTCACCGTCCCCGGTGTACGGGTGGTCGTGGATGCGGGGTTGTCGCGTGAGCCGCGCATGGATCACGCTCGAGGGCTCGGTTCCTTGGTGACGGTGCCGGTGTCCCGCGCCGGAGCGACCCAGAGGTCGGGTCGTGCCGGCCGTGAGGCGCCGGGCGTCGCGTACCGATGCTGGTCGGCGTTCGATCACGAGCGCCGACCAGCCCAGCCGAGCCCCGAAATCCTGGTGGCGGACTTGTCCGACGCCGTCCTGCAGCTGGCGAGGTGGGGATCGGTCGCGGGCGCCGGTCTGCCGTTGCCGGACGCGCCGCCGATCGCGGCCGTCACGGTCGCGCGCCAGACCTTGGGGGCACTCGGCGCGATCGATGTCGACGGCAAGGTGACGTCGCGTGGCGAGCGCTTGTCCAGGGTCGGAGTCCATCCGCGACTCGCGCGGGCGTTGCTCGACGGAGCGGACCTGGTGGGGGCGCAAGTCGCGGCGGAGATCGTGGCCGTCCTGGCGTTGGACGGGCGTCCGTCGAGTGATGACCTGGAGGAGTGCCTGCGGCGGTTGAGGCGGGGTGACGACCCTGCGGCGGGGCGCTGGAAGCAGGAGGTGCGCCGTCTAACGCGAGCCGTGCCACGTGAGGGCTCCGACCGGCGCCGATCCATTTCGCCCGGTGGCGACGGATCGCGGGCGGGGCGGTCCGTGGCAACGGGAAGCGTTGTGGCGTTGGCGTATCCGGAACGGATCGCTCGCGTTCGATCCGAGGACTCGTCGGTGTACTTGACGGCTGCCGGCACCGCAGTCCGCATTGTGGACGGTTCGGTGCTCTCGGGCGAACCGTGGATCGTGGTCGCCGATGCCCACCGTCCACCGGGGACGCCGGAGGCGCGGGTTCGCCTGGCCGCTGCCGTGTCCGAGGACGTCGCGGTGGTCACGGCCGAGCCCTTGGTCGTTAACGAGCGTGAGGCGGGGTGGATCGACGGGGATGTGGCGGTGCTTCGGCGCCGCAGGCTGGGCGCGATCGTGTTGTGGCAGCGCACGGATGAACGTCCATCTCGGACGGAGCGGGCGGCCGCGCTCCACGAGGGTCTGCGTTCCGAAGGGCTGACGCTCCTGAACTGGACGGACGCCGCGCGGGCGCTTCGGAAGCGGCTCGCGTTCTGCCATCATGCTTTCGGGGACGATTGGCCCGATGTCGGGGACGCGCGGCTCGTGTCGGAGGTGTCGCGATGGCTCGGCCCGGATCTGGAGCGGGCGTCTCGGCGTGCCGATCTCGCCCGGATCGACGTGACGGGCGCGCTGCGCCGTTTGTTGTCGTGGCGGCAGGCCGCGGAGCTGGATGAGGTCGCGCCCGAACGGTTGCGCGTGCCGAGCGGTTCGCGTTTGCGGGTGGATTATGGTGATCCGTCGGCGCCGGTGCTCGCGGGGAAGCTTCAGGAGTTCTTCGGGATGACGTCGACTCCGCGCGTCGGCGCGGGCCGGGTGCCCGTCGTCGTGCATCTGCTGTCTCCGGCGGGGCGGCCCGCCGCGATCACGGCCGATCTCGAGTCGTTCTGGGGTGAGGGCTATCGCCAGGTCAGGGCGCAGTTGCGTGGCCGGTACCCGCGCCATCCGTGGCCGGAGGATCCGACCACGGCGACGGCGACTCGTCGGGTCTCGCATCCTCGAAAGTCCACGGACCGACAGCGATAGTCCGATGTAAACCAAATTATCCACTGTGGGCAATTGTCGGCGTGCTGCCTCGTCGACGAGGGGAGTCGCCCCGAGCCCGACGCATCGCCGTCACTCCTGTGTAGTCGACCGGCGTGGTCGGGTTTCCCAGCTGGGTTGCCGGGGTTCGTTGTTGTGCACGATGATGTCGGCGTGGTCGGTCGGGCGGATCGTGGCGTTGTAGTGCTGTTGGGAGGGGATGTACCGGTATCGGAAGCGTCGCTCGACCTCGGCGATGGATCCGTTCTTCGTCAGGTCTCGGATTCGGGCGCGCTCCAATGTCTCCTCGAACGCGACGGATACGAAGATGCGCAAGTCCCACCGGTCGAGCAACTCCGGGCGCATCAGGAAGACGCCGTCGAAGAGCAACACTGTGTCGGGAGACGCCGTCGTGAGCTGCCGGGCCAGTGAGGTGTCCGTGCTCTGGTCGTAGACCGCCCGCTGGAACCTTCGGTTTCCGCCGGGCCCCAGCGGATCGAGCAGGACTTGGTGCAGCGCGTCGAAGTCGAAGGCGTCGTGATAGCAGGCGTCCGCCGAGTACTCGCCCCGCCGATAACGTCGTGCCCGAGGGAACAGGAATTCGTCGATCGAGGCTTGGATGACGTCGCGGCCCCGTGCACGTAGGACGACGGCCAGCTCTCCGGCCAGGGTGGTCTTTCCCGCCGCGGGTGGTCCGTCGATGGCGACCCGTGTCGGGTGCGGGATCGCGACGGATTCGATCGCTTCGACGAGACTGCCGATGAGTTCGTCACGTGTTCCGTTGTCCATGCCCGCCACCCGTCTCTGCGTGTTGTCGCGTCGGCCCACCCTACGTGGATGTATTCGAGCGGTTTCGCTGCGACGCTCCCTTTGCGCCGCGGTGCCGACGATGCGCGCGAACACGATGAGGCGAGCGTGTGGACGGCAGGTCAGCCAGTGCATGGACTGGACGGCAGTCCTTGGTCGACGGCGACCGGCACCGATCGGTTCGTGCTTCGCGGTCGGATCTGCTGAGGATCGTCGCGGGACGCGGACGGCCACGATCATCACGTCGAAGCGGCCGTCAGGTATCGGATCGGGACTCCCACGGTGGTGACAGCTGTGACGTGGTCAGGGGCATTCGGTGCGTCCGAATTGGAACATCCGGCGCGACGGTCCGAATGAAATGGTCGGACGCTGCGAAGTGCACGGGCATCACGACCGGACAACCCACCGAGGCGCTTGGTCGGCCAACCCGCCCGCGGCGACTTCGCCGGTCGTCCGCCTCCCGGTCGGTCCGGGTCGTAGAAGCGGCCCCCGGCAGGTCGGCGGATCGCGCGGCCCACCTTGAGTCGACAATAACGCCACTGTGGATTCCTTGGTGGCGGGGGCGACGATGACCTGGACGACGACGGTTCGCAGGATTTCGTGGGCCGCCTCGGCCGTGACAGTCGACTGCGGAGTCAGGAGACTAAGACACAGCCCGTCGAGCAGCGCGAGCAAGGTCGCGGTGTGATGCCGGGGCGCGGTCTGTCTCAGCATCCCCTGTTCGTCCAATATGGCCAACCACGATTCGACCCGGTCGCGTCCCTGCCGCGCGAGGGTCGCCAGCAGTCGGGATCCCTGCTCGCCCGGTCCGGCGCCGACGGCGGAGGCGTGCAAGGTGAGCCACCCTTCGAGTTCCTTCGTTCGGGTGTCGTCCTGTGGGAGGAATTGGCCGAGGCATTCGACGAGGCGATCGGTGGCGGGGATGGACGCGTCGGCGATGCGCAGATCACTCAGCTGGGCGTGGAAGAGCCGAGCGGCGACAGCGTCGTACAGGTCGCGCTGGGACGGGAAGTAGTGCCGAAGCGTGCTGGCGCCCATGCCCGCGCGGGTGGCGACGGTGCGAACGCTGAGGGCGGCCATGCCCTCCTCGGTGGCGATGGTGGTGGCGACCCGCAGTATGTGCTCCCGGCGGTCGTCGCTCATGTCGACGCTCCTATCTAGTACGGCGTACCGGTACGGTGTGCTAGCGTGGTGCTTTGGTACAGCGTACTAGAGGAGGCGGTTCAGTGAGCGTCGACGCGTCGGAGCTGATCGACTACATGCTGGCGATGGTGCTGCGTGCGCCGCACTTGTATGCCCTCACCATCGGGTACTGGTGTTTGGTCGTCGCGGTCATCGCGACCCGATACTGGGGAAAGCGGCGGCGAATGAGCGAAGGGCTCATGTGCGCCGTCGTGGCACTGGGCGTCGTCGCAGTGATCCTTGCCTTCGTGGATGTCGCGATTCGCGGTCCGGAGCTCATCCAGCTGTCCCTGGTGGCGTACTTCGCGACGCCGATCGGGGTCGGTCGGTATCTGATGCGACTGTGGGACGGCGACCCGATGCTCGGCTGGCGCGGGATCGCCGTTCGAGAGCTGACGTACGTTTCCGCGTTCATCGCCTTCGTCGGTTTGAGCGCCGTCGCCGGGGACCCGTGGTGGTTCGAACGCCCGGTCGTCGATCGCAGCGACCCGATCGCGATGATCGAACGCACCAACTGGCTGCACCTGATGGGGACGGTCTTCGGCATCGTCGCGATCATCGAGGCGGTGAGCGGTGGCTTCGGCGTCGTTCGACAACGTCTCGCGTCTCGTGTCTGACGACAGTCGGCCGCAGTAGAGGCCTCCCGGTCGGTTTAGGCGAGGTAACCGAGTCGGCCGCAGGCGGCGAGCCTGAGCCCCGACGACGTCGGAGCGCTTGCGCGGAGTCGCGCTCGAGGCGAGCACGTGGTCGCGCCGGCTATGCCAGCGGGTTCGATAGGCCTGACGACGTTCCGTCCACGCGTCCTGGGCCGAACGGTGTGTGAGGGCTCGTTCGTCCGGGTAACCCTCCCCCTGACAACCAATCGAAAGGGGCGAAGCCATGAGTACTGTTGCTGACGTGATGACCGAGAATCCGGCCTGTTTCCCAGCGTCGGCGTCGGTCACCGACGCGGCTCAGGTCATGCGGGATCGACACATCGGGGATGTGCTCGTCGTCGACGACGACCGGTTGATCGGGATCGTGACGGATCGCGACATCGTCGTCCGCGGCGTGGCATCCGATGATGGGACGGACGCGATGCGCCTGGAGGAACTCGCGACCGCGACTCCTGTCCACGTGTCGATGAGCGACGACTCCGACATGGTGGTCACGATGATGCGTGAACGCGGCATCAGGCGGGTCCCCGTGTGCGACGGGGATGGTCGGCCGATCGGTGTCGTATCGCTGGGGGACTTGGCGATGGACAAGGACCCGGGATCGGCGCTGGCCGAGATCAGCCACGAGCCGCCGAACAACTGATCGCTTCGCCCGATCGGAGCACCGTCGTCAAAACGCCCGGCCCCGGGATCACGTCGGTTAGCGTGACCGGGGACGGGGTGCCCAACCGCGTCACTGGGGGTGGGTTCGATGACGACGACGGCGGGTCGACGGGCGATGACCACGGCGACGGTCGCCGACACGGTACGCGCGACCACGATGATCGCGCTCCCGACCATCCTGTGTGGCGCGGTGAAACGTCGTCACTGGGTCATGCGCATCGCGCAGCGGTACCAGTGGGACCGTCGTTCGATCACCGCCATGCGGCAGCTCGCCGAACGCTACGGCCCATCACCCGTGCGGTTGCGGATACCGGGCAGGACCGTCGCGTTGGTGTTGAACGCCGATGACGTCCAACGCCTGCTCGTCGAGTCGCCGGAGCCGTTCACGCCCGCAAGCCGCGAGAAACGCGCCGCGCTGTCGACCTTCCAGCCGCACGGCGTGCTGATCTCGCACGGCGAGGAGCGCCGCCGCCGTCGGCAGTTCACCGAATCCGTTCTGGACACCGGAATGCCGGTGCATCGCCTCGCCGCGCCGATCGTGGTACGAGCGAAGGAGGAGTACGCGTCGCTGGCAGTCGACGTCGCGCGTGGGGCGGTTCTCGACTGGCCCACATTCGAGCGAGCGTGGTGGCGGCTTGTTCGACGCATCGTCCTCGGGGACTCCGCACGCGAGGACGAAACCCTGATCACCCTCCTCGAGTCATTGCGCCGCAGCGGAAACTGGGCGTACCTGGGACGTCGACGAACATTGACCAGGCAACGTTTCGCCGAGCGTCTGCGCTCCCATCTCGAGCGCGCGGAACCGGACAGTCTCGCCGAGTTGATCGCGTCCACAACCACGCCGACCCGCACCTGCCCGAGCCATCAGGTTCCACATTGGCTCTTCGCCTTCGACGCCGCGGCCATGGCTGCATTCCGAGCCCTCGGTCTCCTCGCGACGCACCCTGACCGGTTCCAGGTCGCGCGAGCGCGTCTCGACCGGGAGGGCTTGGGGACGAACGAGCATCCTTACCTCGCCGCCAGTGTCCTGGAATCCCTGCGGTTGTGGCCGACGACGCCGATGATCCTGCGGGACACCACGGCATCGACACTGTGGGGCGGCGTTTCGGTGCCGTCGGGTGCGTCCTTCGTCGTGTTCACCCCGTACTTCCACCGCGACGAGCGGAGCCTGCCGCACGCCGACGGTTTCGAGCCCGAGGCGTGGCTGACCGCCGAGGCGGACGAGCCCGGTGTCGTGCCGTTCAGTGCGGGGCCGGCGGCCTGCCCGGGGCGGGAGCTGGTGCTGTTCGTCGCGAGTGCCGTGCTGGCCGAACTGTTGCGCCGGAACGATTACCGATTGGATTCGGATGGACCGCTGCGACCCGGTGCGCTGATCCCAGCGACGCTCGATCCGTTCACGATGCGTTTCGCGCTCGCGAGTGACGGGTGATGTCGTCCGGGGCGGGGCCATCTGTCAGGACGCCGCCTGAGGAGGCGGATCCACGTGGCATCGCGCCCTGCGATTCCTCAGGGGAGTCGACCATCGCACGGGTCGGTCCCGGACTCGAATTCGGGAGGCGATCGCCGTGGGGGGTGCTGCCTGATCCGGATCGGTGCGAAGTGCGTCCCGGGGTTGACGGAGGCGCTCGGTGCCGAGGCTCGCCACCCAGGTCCGCGTTCTACACTACGAACCAGTCGTAAAGAAGCTTTCCAGAAATGGGGTCGACCGTGACCGCCACCGACTTCGACGCCCTGTTCGCCGGACAGCGCCTCATGGTCATCATTCGGGGTCGATCGCCGCGCGCGACCGTCGAACTCGCCGAACGAGCGTGGGAGATCGGCATCCGGTCCGTCGAGGTGCCGATCGGGGAGCCCGAACAGGTCGAGGCGCTCGTCGCGACCATCGAGGCGGCCAAGCCTCGCGGCCTCGACGTCGGAGCGGGCACCGTCGTGTCCGTCGAACACGTCCGACGCGCGAGCGAGGCGGGCGCCGCGTACACCGTGGCACCCGGCTTCGACGCCGAGGTATTCGCGGCGAGCCTCGCCGCGGGCCTACCCCACCTGCCCGGGGTCGCCACTCCCACGGAAGTCCAGCGCGCGGTCGGACGGGGTTGCCGCTGGCTGAAGGCCTTCCCCGCCACCACACTCGGCGCCACGTGGTTCTCCGCCATTCGAGGGCCGTTCCCGAACATCGCGCTCGTCGCCACGGGAGGCGTCACCGTCCACGACGCACAGTCCTATCTCGACGCCGGAGCGCGCGTCGTCGCGCTCGGCTCGGCGCTCGCCGACCCGACCCAGGTCGACGCGCTCGCGCGGCTCGTCGTCGACAGAGAGACCTGACCGAGGTGCACGACCTCGTATTCCGTGACGTCGATGTCGCCGACGGCAGCGGCGCCGCCCGCTATCGCTCGGACGTCGGGGTCGAAGGTGGTCGCATCGTCGCGATCGGCGCTGGTCTGGCCGGGCTCCGGATCATCGACGGTCGTGGTCGGACGCTCGCACCTGGCTTCATCGACATGCACTCGCACTCCGATTGGGCCGTCGCCACCGACGACGACCACAGCGTCAAACTCGCTCAGGGCTGCACTCTGGAAGTTCTCGGCCAGGACGGCCTCGGGTACGTGCCCGCGACGGATGACTGGGCGTCCTCCCTCCATGATCGACTGAGCGCGTGGAACGGGCCCGCCGCTCCGCCGTGGCGCACCGTCGCCGACTACCTCGCGGTCCTCGACGAGGGTCGCCCGGTCAACGCCGCGTACCTCGTTCCGCACGGTGCCGTTCGGATGGCCGTCATGGGGTGGGCCGATCGTGCGGCGACCGCGACGGAACGGGACGCGATGTGCGCGCTCGTCGCCGAGGGTCTCGCCGCCGGGGCGGTGGGGCTGTCCGCTGGACTCACCTACCCGCCCGGAATGTACGCCGCCGCCGACGAACTGATCGCGCTCTGCCGCGTCGTCGCCGATCACAATGGATATTTCTGTCCGCATCAGCGCAGCTACGGCGCGGGCGCCCTCGACGCCTATCGCGAGATGATCGACATCGCCCGGATCTCCGGTTGTCGACTGCACCTCGCGCACGCCACCATGAACTTCGCCGTCAACAGCGGCAGAGGCGGAGAACTGCTCGACCTCGTCGACGCCGCGACCGATCTCGACATCAGCCTCGACAGCTACCCGTACCTTCCCGGCGCGACGTCGCTCGCGGCGCTTCTACCGAGCTGGTCGATGAGCGGTGGACCGGCCGCCTGCGCGTCCCGGCTCGTCGACCCGGTTCAGCGTGAGCGCGTCCGATTCGAACTCGATGTCACGGGAACCGATGGGTGCCATGGTGTTCCCGTCGAATGGGACCGCATCGAGATAAGCGGCGTCACTCTCGACCGGCACCGGCACCTCGTCGGTCGGAGCGTCGCCGACGCCGCCGGGGGTGGCCGACCGTCGGACTTCTACCTTGATCTACTTCTGGCGGAGGACTTCGCCCCGACTTGTCTCATGCACGTCGGCCACGAGGACAACGTCCGCGCGATCATGCGCCACGACCGGCACACGGTCGGCACCGACGGGTTGCTGTACGGCGATCGACCGCACCCCCGGGCCTGGGGCACCTTTCCCCGCTACCTCGGCCGCTATACCCGCGAACTCGGCCTGTTCACGGTCGAGGAGTGCGTCGCGCGCATGACGTCGCGCCCGGCGCGCGTCCTCGGCCTGACGGACCGCGGCCGCGTGGACGTGGGATACGCGGCCGATCTAGTCCTGTTCGACCCGGCGATCGTCGCCGACACCGCGACCTTTGCGGAACCGCGGCGGACCCCGATCGGCATCGACGTCGTGGTCGTCAACGGGGCCGTCGCCATCGACGAGGGCCGACGAACCGAGGCGTTGGCCGGACGGGCGATGCGCCGACCGACCTGATCGACTCCGGACACGGCGACGCCGGGCACTCGCGGTGGCGTTGCCCGGCGTACCAAAAGCTCTAGGAGACGGTGGCGAGCTCGCGGGCGGTGGCCCGCGCGGCGTTCCGCGTCTCTTCGAAGACGTGCTTGAACTCGGCCAATGCCGGGACGACCAGTGACAACGTCATCTCCGTGTGGATGAACTTCAGGTTCTCGTCGACCCCGAGGAAGCCCAAGTGCGTGCGCAGCAACGGTTCCTGGTGGTCGCTGGAGGCCCGGGGCGTACCCGGCGCGTAGGAGCCTCCGCGCGAGGTCGCCACGATGAAACGCTTGCCGGACAACGCGCTGCGGCCGTCGGCGTCCGGGCTGAACGCGGGGACGGCGAGTCGGTCCAGCCACGCCTTCAACGTCGTGGGGATCGTGAAGTTGTACATCGGGGCTCCGAGCAGTATGACGTCGGCCGCCGACACCTCGTCGATGAGCGGTTTCGTAATCCGCCACGCGGCGGCCTGCTCCGGAGTGTGGTCGGCTTCGGTCGTGTTCGCCGCGGTGTGCCCGGCTACGTCGAAGTGCGGGATGGGGTCGGCGGCGACGTCGCGGTAGACGTACGTCCCGGTCGGATTCGAGGCGCGCCACTGCTCGGCGAACGCGGCGGTGGTCGCTCGGGAGTGGGAACGCTCGCCGTTGAGGCTGGAGTCGATGTGCAGCAGCGTGGACATCAGTCGGACACCTTTCAGTTAGGGATGACTTCGGAAGTTACGATAACAGATGATCCGAAGAAAGATCATCCGAAGTAAGAACAGTTTCGTTCGGATGAATGTGACGTAACATTGGCGACATGGCCGCCCTCGACGAAACCGTGATCGCCTGCGCGAACACCCACTCGCCCACCGCCGACGTGACGTGGTTGTTGCATCGTTCCGCGCAACTCATGCGTCAGGAACTCGACGCGGTGGCCCGCGACAACGGCCTGGGGGACCAGCGCGACTGGATCGTGCTCAGCGCGATCAGTGAGGACAAGCGTCGTACGCAGTTGGAGATCGGGAACCACGTCGGCCTCGACAAGACCACGTTGACGGCGATTCTCGATCGCTTGGAGCGCAACGGTCACCTGATCCGAACCATCGATCCGCAGGACCGCCGTGTCCGGGTCCCGGAACTGACGGAGTCGGGCCGCGAGCTGGTGGCGCGCATCGCCTGCATTCGAGACTCGATCGAGTCCTGCAAGCTGTCGGGGTTCACCGACGAGCAGCGCGAGGTGTTCCTGCTCGTCCTGAACAGCCTGGCGGGTCTCAGCGGGGACGAGACGGTGGCCCCGGGTTCGTGCATGTGAAGTCCGGCGACTCCGCGTTTCGCGGGCATCCGGGTGTCAAGGCGTGACACTGTCACATTCGTGGAAGCCTGAATGTCGCCACCCCTATTGACAGTGTTATCTGACAGTGTTAGATTCACTCGCATGGACCGTGACGAACGTTGGCCGATCGCCGAACTGGCGAGACGAGTGGGCCTGGCGCTCGCCGACGGCTATGAGGGCCAGGCGAGCGGGCGGGTCCGCGACGTCCCCGACGTCCGCGCGATCCGCTGGTATACGACGATCGGCCTGCTCGACAAACCCGTCGCCTTCCGCGGGCGCACCGCGTTGTACGAGCGCCGCCACCTTTGGCAGGTCGTCGCCGTGAAGCGCAGACAGGCGGCGGGCGCACCGTTGGCCGAGATCCAAGCCGAGCTCGCGGGGGCGTCGGACGCCCGACTCGCCGAGATCGCGCAGGTTCCCTCAGTCGCCATGGTCGACACCTCTCCGCCCGCTGTGGTCGAGGACGCGGGCGACGCCGTACCTCGCACGTCGTTCTGGCGTTCACGGCCTCTGGCGGCCGCGAGTCCCCACGTCGAGACGCGGAACGAGCCCGCCTCCGCAACCGAACCCACTATCGAACCCGGTGTCGACGGCGTTTCGGAGGCCACCGCCTCCTCCGGCGTCGACCTGCGATTCATGCTCGACCTCGGTTTCGGGGTCGCCATCACCTTTCCGACCGATCATCGACCAACTCATGCGGATGTCGCGGCGCTACGCCGCGCCGCACAACCCTTGCTGCGAGCCGCCGAAGCTCGTGGTCTCACCGATGAAGGAGCCCGCTCATGACCATGAGCATTTCCGCCTTGCCAGAGACGCTCGACCCGCCACAGGGAGAGAGCGGCTTGGGAGCATTGTCGACCGAGCGGGGCAATCTCCCACTGCGCGGGCTCGACATCTCCGTCGACGTCACGGGCCTGTCGGCGAAGACGACCCTGCGGCAGAGATTCCACAATCCACACGCGGAGGCCATCGAGGCCACGTACATCTTCCCGTTGCCCGAGCGCGCGGCGCTGACCGACATGACGATGACCGTGGCCGGACGTGTCGTCACCGCTGAGCTTCGCGAGCGGGGTGAGGCCCGCGCCGTCTACGACCAGGCCATCGCGGCGGGTCAGCGCGCCGCGATCGCGGAGGCCGAGCGGTCCGACGTGTTCACGATGCGGGTCGGCAACATCGCTCCAGGCGAGGAAGCGGTCGTCACGCTGACGACCGTCGGCCCGTTGAGCTATGAGGACGGAGAGGCCGGATTGCGGTTGCCGCTGGTGGTGGCGCCGCGCTTCATCCCGGGCAAACCGCTCCCTGGAGAGTCCGTCGGAGACGGCGTCGTGCCGGACACGGACGCGGTTCCCGACGCCTCGCGGATCCGGCCGCCGGTCCTTCTGCCGGGCTTCCCGAACCCCGTGGACCTGTCGATCGCCGTCAATCTCGACTCCGCCGGTTTCACCCTGCGCGACGTCCGGTCGAGCCTGCACGCCGTCGTCGAGGAGGAGTCGACCGACGAGATCACACGCCTGCGGATCAACCCGGGCGAACGGGTCAACCGTGACTTCATACTCCGCTTCGCCTTCGCCGAGCCGGACGCGATCGCGTCGACCTTCGAGGTCGCCGACGGCGCCGAGGACGGCGAGTTCTTCCGGCTCACGGTACTTCCTCCACAGTCCACTGTCTCCGCCCGTCCGAAGGACGTGGTCGTGCTGCTGGACCGTTCCGGGAGCATGGGCGGCTGGAAGATCGTGGCCGCCCGTCGGGCCGCCGCCCGCATCGTCGATACCCTGCAACCGAGCGACCGGTTCGCCGTCCGCTGTTTCGACCACGACGTGACCTCCCCGCCCGACCTCGGCCCCGGGCTGGTCTCGGCGACCGATCGCCACCGCTACCGCGCGGTCGAGCACCTGGCGCGCTCCGAGGCGCGCGGGGGCACGGTCATGCTGGCCCCGTTGACCGAGGCCGCCGACCTGCTCTCCGCGTCCGCCGACACCGAGCGCGATCGGGTGCTGATCCTCGTCACCGACGGTCAGGTCGGCAACGAGGATCAGATCCTCGCCGAGTTGTCGGGCCGCATCGCCGGCGTCCGGGTGCATGTCGTCGGCATCGACCGCGCCGTCAACGCGGGCTTCCTGCACCGCCTCGCCCTGGCCGGTCGGGGACGCTGCGAACTGGTGGAGTCGGAGGACAGGCTCGACGAGGCGTGCGCGCACATTCACCGCAGGATCGTCGCGCCGGTCGTGACGAACTGCCAGGTCGAACTCATCGGTGCCGAGCTGCTGCCGGATTCGTTGACCCCGTCACCGATCCCGGACCTATTCACCGGTGTTCCGCTGGTCGTCTCCGGGCGCGTGCGGGCCGCCGACGAGACGGTGACCGCGGTTCTGGCCGGAATCGACGCCGAGGGCAAGCCATGGCGGGTCGAGGTACCCAGCGTGGCCGCTACGGGCGAGGTCGCCGTGCGGACCCAATGGGCACGCGCGCGGCTCCGTGACCTGGAGGACCGCTACGCGTCGGCCGGTCACGGCGATCTGTCCGATATCGAGAAGCAGATAGTCGACGTTTCGCTGTCGGCCGGTGTCATGTCGAAGTTCACGGCCTTCGTCGCCGTCGACGAGGAGACCGTCGAAGGAGGCGGCACGCCACGAAAGGTGGTTCAACCGGTCGAACTGCCCGACGGGTGGCAACCCCCGACGGTGCAAGCCAACCCGTACGGAGCCCAGGGCGGAATGCGGCTCGCCGCAGCGCCCGTTCCCGCTGCCCCCGCGACCATGGACTGGATGTCGGCGGAGGTGACGCGTGGGTCAGCCGAGGCCGCTCCGACGTACGGAGGCCCCCCGCCACCGCCC
>NZ_CBCRZX010000036.1:42501-46237 GCF_965137155.1 Stackebrandtia soli | reverse complement strand
GTGTTTCAAGGCGCGTGAGGAGTGGGCGAAGACGGCGTCTGATGAGGACAAGGAGACCGTCCCGGCCGCCGAACAGGCCCCCGACATCTGCAAGAACGAAGTCCCCGAACTCAAGGTCCGTCCAGGTGGGGACCACCCTTCGGCGTGCCATTTCGCGCAGCAGCGCGACGTCATCCACGCGGTCGACTAGCGGCTCCCCCGATCGCGCGGCGGAGCGAGAGCCCGCCCCGCGACAGCGCACATGTCTACTGTGGGGTCAAGGGGCCTCGCGCCTTGACTGTTGAAAGATGTCCATGCGTGTATCGCTAGGCAGGCGTGGCCGGTGCCCGTGAAACAGGTGTCCGACCGGACGGTGTCCTCCCCGTCCGGTCGGTCGCCGACGACCCGGCCGTCGTCGTCCCTGTCCGGCCGTCTCCCGCGTTGTGACGGGAATTGACGGACAGGACAGTCCTCGGTCAATAATCTGTCCATATTCAAGCACAGTGGAATAATTCTAATTCCACTGTGCTTGAATATTTGAGATCCATAATTATCAATGCTGTTGGCCTGTTCGGTTGAGGTGGCACCCCCCGAATGGTCCGACGGCTTTCATTGTGTTACCCGTGGGTTCCGGTGACGTTTCGCTGGGCTCGCAAGGTGATCCGTTGTGTCCGAGTTGTTATGTAAACGATTGCGGGTGGTGTTCCGCACTCCCGGATACGCGGGTAATTTCAGTCACCTGAGGTAATCGGCGGTGGCATGTATCACGAGTGTCGGCGACGACGCGTGGTGTGACGCGGTGCGTACGCGGCACGGGTCGGTGGTTGTCTCGGGACCGAAGAATGGTCGTCACTCGGCATCGCCCACATCGGCGGTGGTGGCGGCGGGCGGACAGATGCGGAAGGAAACAGTGACGCGATGACCGAGCGGACGCTGGTGAGTGAGACTACAGTGGAGGCTTCACTCGGCGAACCCGAGGTGGTGGGTCCAAATCCTCCCAAGGAGATTCAAGGACGTTCCCCCGGGCAGCTCGCGTGGATCCGGCTGAAGCGTGACCGGACCGCCTGGGTGACCGGCGGGATCATCCTGCTGATGCTGGTCGCCGCGTACGGGGCACCGGTGCTGGCTCAGCTGTACGGCACGGACGCCCTTGAGCAATACCCCGAACTTCTCGACGGCCGAGGCATTCCCCTCGGTTTCGCCGGTATCGACGGCAATCACTGGCTGGGCGTCACGCCCGTCATCGGCCAGGACGTCCTGATGCAGCTCCTGTACGGCATCCGCACCTCGGTGTCGATCGCGATCGTCTCGGCGATCGCCGTGACCGCCTTCGGCACCATCATCGGCGCGATCGCCGGATATCGCGGCGGCAAGGTGGACGCGGTGATCAGCTGGGTCGTCGACCTGATGCTGAGCTTCCCGTTCCTCATCTTCGCGCTGGCCACCGTCCCGATCATCACGAACCTGATCCTCGGCGGACCCGCGACGCGACCGTTGTGGCTGTCGGCGTCGATGCTGCTCATCGTCTTCCTGCTGTTCTCCTGGACGGGCGCGGCGCGTCTCGTCCGCGGCCAAGTGTTGTCGCTGAGGGAACGCGAGTTCGTCGAAGCGGCGCGCGCCTCCGGCGCCGGTATGTGGCACATCATCTTCAAGCAGATCCTGCCGAACACCTGGGCGCCGATCCTGGTCTCGTTCTCGCTGACCGTTCCGTCGCTCGTCGCCAGCCAGGCGTACCTGGCGTTCCTCGGCGTCGGCATCGGCAACCCGCACCCCGACCTGGGGCGCCTCGTCGCCGACTCGGTCGGGTCGATGCAGTTGATCAACGGCTGGTTCCTGCTGTCGGTCTCCGGCGGCACGATCTTCCTGCTCGTTTTGACGTTCAACCTTTTCGGGGACTCGGTGCGGGATGCGCTGAACCCAAGGTCCACCAAATGATTCCGGCCGTCCCCCGGCCGGGTTGTGAAGAAGAAATAGGAGCACGACAGTGAAACGACAAGCCAAACTCGTCGCTTTGAGCGGCGTGGCCTTGGCGCTGGTCGCTTCCGGATGTAGCAGCAATACCGGAAACGATTCGGACGGCGCGAAAGACCACACGGAATCCTCCACCGACATCATCGGCACCGCCGAGGACTCGAAGGGGCCCGCGAGCGCGATCGACGGAGCCAAGGAAGGCGGCGAGATCACCATTCTCGGCCGCGACGACCTGGTTCACCTCGACCCGGCCCGTGCCTACGTCAGCTCGTACATGATGGTCGGCGGAGGCCTGTTGTGGCGTTCGCTCACCGGTTATCGCGAGGAGATGGACGGCACCGTCAAGCTCGTCGGCGACCTCGCCACCGACCCGGGCACCGACGTCAACGGCGACTGCACCGTCTGGGAGTACACCCTCAAGGACGGTCTGAAGTACGAGGACGGCTCGGACATCACGGCCGAGGACGTCGCCTACGGCGTCGCCCGCTCGTTCTACAGCAAGATCGGCGACGGCCCGCAGTTCCTCCAGGACTGGCTCGACCCCGAGCGCAAGTACGAAGGCCCCTACGACGGCGGCGAGAAGATCCCGCCGGGCGTCGCGGTCGACGGCAAGAAGATCACCTTCACCTTCTCCCAGGCCCGTTGCGAGACGCCGTTCGCGGTCGCTCTCGGCACGACCTCCCCGGTCCCCGAGGCCGAGGACAAGGGCGAGAAGTACGACGACCGTCCGTTCTCCTCCGGCCCGTACAAGATCGCGGACCGTACCCTCGGCGAGAAGCTGACCCTGGAGCGCAACGAGCACTGGGACGCGAAGACCGACCCGCTGCGCAACGCCTACCCGGACACCTACTCCTTCGAGTGGGGCTTCGACACCAAGGACATCGCCAACCGCATCGAGGCGAACCAGTCCGGCGACGAGAACGTCATGACGCTGGGCAGCATTCACCCCGAGGTCCTGCCGAACATCCTGGCGGACAAGAAGTCCTACGGCGACCGCCTCATCACGGCGCCGCAGAAGTACAACGCGTACATGGCGATCCACACCGAGCACATCACCGACGTGGACCAGCGTCGCGCGCTCAACCACGCGTTCCCGCGTGACCGGTACATGCAGATGACCGGTGGCACGGACGCCAACAGCCCGTCGACGACGCTCATGGCGCCGACGGTTCCGGGTTGGAAGGAATACGACGCGTACCCGTACGACGTCGAGAAGGCCAAGGAACTCCTCGGCGGCGAGTCGCTGAAGATCCGTTACGCCTACCCGGAGACCCCGCTCGAGGGCAAGATCGCCGACATGCTGGTCGAGGAGTACGGCAAGGCCGGCATCGAGGTCGAGGCCGTTCCGATCCCGACCGCGGACTACTACGGTCAGATCGCGGTTCGCTCCAACGACTTCGACCTGTACTGGGCCTCCTGGGGCCAGGACTGGCCGTCGGGCTCGACCGTCATCGCGCCCGTGTGGGGCGAGGACGGCCTCGCCGACGAGGGCGGAAGCAACTACAGCTTCTTCACCGCGCCGGAGATCGAGAAGCGCATCGACGAGATCGAGGCCATGCCCGTCTCCGAAGGTCTGCCCCTGTGGGCCGAGCTCGACGAGACGATCATGAAGGACTACGCCCCGTCGATCCCGATCAGCTACTCGATCGGTAACTGGATCACCGGTTCCGACATCGGTGGTCTGTACATCAGCCAGGACATCAGCACCATCGACGTCCGCAAGCTCTTCCTGAAGAGCTAGTTCGACCGCGAGCTCGCGTGGTCGACGTCGTCGGCAGCCGCGAGA
>NZ_CBCRZX010000036.1:31392-42491 GCF_965137155.1 Stackebrandtia soli | reverse complement strand
CCCCCCCACCTCTCGCACAATCCCCCGATCGTATGTCTGTTTCGGACGGTGCAGCTTCGCCGCCCGGTACGAGTTAGGTGATGAAGGATGCTTCGCTTCGTCGTTCGGCGAACGCTGCTCGCGGTGCTCACTCTGGTCGTGGTCAGCATGATCACGTTCGGACTGTTCTTCGGCGTCCCGGCGGACCCGGCCAGGATCATGTGCGGTCAGCGCTGTACCCCGGAACAGGTCGAGGACGTCGCCGATCGGCTCGGTATCAACGAACCGCTCGTCGACCAGTACTCCGATTACATGAAGGGCATCTTCCTCGGGCGCACCTATGGCGAGGGTGAACTCGAACGCGAGTGCAGCGCGCCGTGTCTCGGCGAGTCCTTCCTGAACGGCGAGGAGGTCACCGAGATCGTCAAGCGCGGTCTGCCGGTCACCGCCTCCATCGCGATCGGGGCCTGGGCACTGCAACTGGCGATCGGCCTGTCCATGGGCATCATCGCCGCGCTGCGGCGCGGCAGCTGGATCGACAAGCTGTCGATCGGCATGACGCTCGTCGGTGCGGCCCTGCCCATCTACTTCCTCGGCGCGTTGCTGCTGCTGGTCTTCCGATACGAGACCGGCATCCTGCCGCAGCCGAGATACACCTCCCCATTCGAGGACCCGATGATGTGGGTGATGGGGATGATCCTGCCGTGGTTCACGATCGCGCTCATCAGTTTCGCCGGTGAGGCGCGCATGATCCGTTCGCAGATGCTCGAAGTCCTGGATGAGGACTTCATCAGAACCTCACGGGCGAAGGGGCTTCGAAATCGCGTGGTCTATTGGAGACACGCGTTGCGGGCCTCGATCACCCCGATCGTGACGTCCGCGGGCTTGAGCCTCGGCGGCCTGCTCGGCGGGGCCGTCGTCACGGAGACGCTGTTCGGGCTCAACGGGCTCGGGAAGATGAGCGTCGACGCCGTCCGGCAGCTGAACCTGCCGATTGTGATGGCCACCGTTCTCATCTCCGCCGTTTTCATCGTGGTGTCGACGGCGATAGTCGACATGCTGTACGCCGTCATCGACCCCCGCGTCCGGCTGGGCTAGGACCTCGAGGAGCGCATCTATGACCACCACTGTTTCGGATGACCCGATCGAAAGCACCGAGGCCGTTCCGACGAGCAAGCCGTATCTGTCCGTTGAGGACTTGCGGGTGCAGTTCCGGACGGAGGACGGCATCGTCAAGGCCGTCGACGGACTGTCCTTCGACCTCGACCGGGGAAAGACCCTCGGGATCGTCGGTGAGTCCGGGTCCGGCAAGAGCGTCACGTCGCTGACGGTTCTCGGCCTGCACAACCCGTCGAACACGACGATCACGGGCCAGATCCGCGTCGGTGACGTCGACGTCGTCAAGGCCTCGCCGGAGAAGGTCCGCCGCATGCGCGGCCGCGACATGGCGATGATCTTCCAGGACCCGTTGACGGCGCTGCACCCGTTCTACACGGTCGGGCGGCAGATCGTCGAGGCGTACCGCGTCCACCACAAGGTGTCGAAGGCCGTCGCGTACAAGCGCGCCATCGAGATGCTCGACCGGGTCGGCATTCCCGAGCCGCACAAGCGGGCCAAACAGCACCCGCACGAGTTCTCCGGCGGCATGCGCCAGCGCGCGATGATCGCGATGGGCCTGGTCAACGACCCCGACCTGATCATCGCCGACGAACCGACGACGGCGCTCGACGTGACGGTCCAGGCGCAGATCCTCGACCTCCTCGCCGACCTCCAGCGCGAGTTCAACTCCGCGATCGTCCTCATCACGCACGACCTCGGTGTCGTCTCGCAGGTCGCCGACGACGTCCTCGTCATGTACGGCGGCCGCGCCGTCGAGTTCGGCACCGCCGAACAGGTCCTGCGCCGTTCGCACCACCCGTACACGTGGGGTCTCCTCAACTCGATCCCGACGCTGCACGGCGACGCGAACGAGGCGCTCGTCCCGATTCCGGGCAACCCGCCGAGCCTGCTCAACGTCCCCTCCGGATGTTCGTTCCATCCGCGTTGCGCCTACGCGATGCTCGACGGCGGACCGTGCGGTGTGGAACGCCCCGAGTTGTTGCCGATCGCGGGCGCCCCCAGTCATCTCGCGTCCTGCCACCTTCCGGAGGCTGAACGTATGTCGATCCGTCGCACCGACGTGGAAAGGGTGGAGGCGAAATGACTCAGGTGGAGTCCCGGCCGAAGGCCGACGCCGCACCGAAGACGAATGAGCTGCTCAACGTCTCCGGCCTGACCAAGCACTTCCCGGTCCGTAACGGGCTGCTGGCGACCAAGCAGGTCGTCCGCGCCGTCGACGGCGTCGACTTCTCGGTCGCCAAGGGCGAGGCCCTCGGCCTCGTGGGCGAGTCGGGCTGCGGGAAGACGACGACCGGTCGGATGCTCGTGCGTCTGCTGGAGGCGACCGCCGGTCGCATCGAGTTCGACGGCCGCGACATCACACACCTGCGCGGCAAGCAGTTGCGGCAGTTGCGGCAGGAAATCCAGATCATCTTCCAGGACCCGTACTCGTCGCTGAACCCGCGCCACACCGTCGGCAAGATCATCGCGACGCCGTTCCAGGTCAACCGCATCACGCCGCCCGGTGGCGAGCGCGCCCGCGTCAAGGAACTGCTGGAGATCGTCGGCCTGAACCCGGAGCACTACAACCGGTTCCCGCACGAGTTCTCCGGCGGCCAGCGGCAGCGCATCGGCATCGCGCGGGCGCTCGCGTTGCAGCCGAGACTGATCATCGCCGACGAACCGGTGTCCGCGCTCGACGTGTCCATTCAGGCTCAGGTCGTCAACCTGCTGCGCAACCTGCAACGCGAGTTCGGTCTGTCCTTTGTGTTCATCGCGCACGACCTGTCGGTCGTCCGGCACTTCTGTGACCGGATCGCCGTCATGTACCTCGGCAAGGTCGTCGAGGTCGGTGACCGCACCCAGATCTACGAGACCCCATCGCACCCGTACACCCGAGCGCTGCTCTCCGCGGTGCCGGACGCCGGAATCCTGGGCCGCCAGGACGACAAGCGCATCCGGCTCGTCGGCGACGTGCCGACGCCGCTGAACCCGCCGTCGGGGTGCCGTTTTCGGACGCGATGCTGGAAGGCGCAGGACATCTGCGCGAGTGAGGAACCGCCGTTGCGGCTCATGCCGACCGGCGGCGAGGCCGCTTGCCACTTCCCGGAGTCACCCTCCGGAGCAGGCGCGCCCGAACCCGCACCGGCGGCCACCGGAGCGGAGGACTGACATCGCCGTCGCGCCCATGTGACCCCCGTCCATCACATGGGCTTGACGGCGGCGAGTTGTCGGGGCGGGCGGCTACCGTTATGCGCGTGACCGAGATTTCCGCCGCCCGCCGTATCCTTTTTGTACACGCGCACCCGGACGACGAGTCCATGTCGACCGGTGCCACCCTCGCCATGTACGCCGCCGCGCCCGACACGCACGTCACGCTCGTGACGTGCACGCTCGGGGAGGAAGGCGAGATCCACGTCCCGGAGCTGGCGAAACTCGCCGCGATGGAAGCCGACCAGCTCGGCGGCTACCGGTACACCGAGTGGCTTCGCGCTTGCGAGATCCTCGGCCTGACCGACGTCCGCATCCTCGGCGGTGTCGGCACGTGGCGCGACTCCGGCATGGAGGGGCTGCCCACCAACGACCACCCCCGCGCGTTCTGGGGCGCCGACGTCGCGTCGGCCGCGGTCGATCTGGTCTCCGTGATCCGCGAGGTCCGGCCGCAGGTCGTCGTCACCTACGACACGAACGGTTTCTACGGCCACCCCGACCACATCCAGGCGCACCGTGTCACGGTCGCCGCGATCGCCGCCGCCTCGGACGCGTCGTACCGTCCCGAGCTCGGCTCCGCGCACTCCGTCGACAAGTTCTACTGGACGACGGTCCCGAAGAGCGACCTCCTCGCGGGTTTCGAGGAACTTCAGGGGGCGGACAACCCCTTCGCGGGCGTCGAGTCCGTCGACGACCTCCCGTTCGGTGTCGACGACGCCGAGGTGACGACGACGATCAGCGCCCTCGGGTTCGGCGAGACGAAGCTCGCGGCGCTCGCGGCGCACGCGACGCAGGTCCCGCCCGACAACTGGGTCTTCGTGATGGCCGCCAAGCTCGGTCCCGAGTCGGCGACGACGGAGCACTACCTGCTCGCCTCCGGCAAACGCGGCCCCGGCGACGGCCCGCACGGCCGCGAGTCGGACCTGTTCGCGGGCCTCGACGTCTGATCGTCGAAAGGCGGTCGCCCGAGACGGGCGCGGGAATGGCGGCAGTACACCCTCCGGCCACCGCTTAAAGGCGGTACACCCTCCGGCCGCTTAAAGGCAGTACACCCTCCGGCCACACGACCACCACCTCGTCAACCCACTCCCCGCTTGGTTGGGCAAAAGTTCCGCTTGGTTGGGCAAATTGCGAAAACGCGCCTAATTCGAACATTTGCCCAACCAAGCGGGCACTTTAACCAACCAAGCGGGGAGTGGGCGCGCTGGCGAAGTTCCCGTGTATGCCGCGCCCGGTGTACATACAGCGGAGAGCTTTCCCGCCTCGCCGTGTGCCGTCCTGGCGCGTCCCTCGCGCGATCTGACGTGACGGGGCGACCTCTAGACTCGGCCGGGTGACGGACGACAGACCGGCCCCGACGAGCGCCCCCGACCCCCAGCCGAACATGGTGACCAGGGTCGCCGGTGGCGTCATCATCGTCTACGCGGCCTTCCTGTTGGCCGTGGTGGAGTCGTTCCTGGTGCCATTCAAGGCATTCGGCGGGTATCTGCCGGTGTCGGCCTTGTTCGCGGTCCTCGGCAACTGGGGCCTGCCGATGCTCATGATTTGGCTGTGTCGCGTGCGCTACCTGGCGCTCCTGCCGGCGGCGGTCTGGTTCGTCGTCATTCTCGCCGCATCGACCATGTTGGACACGGGCTCGCTCGTCATCGCCAACATGTGGCCCGGTCCGCTCATGCTCGTGTCCGGCGCGGGGACCATCGCGGTCGTCGGGTACCGGATAGCGCTCGGTCGGCTGGGAGCGTCGGCCAAATCGTGATCGGCCACCCCTTGCGACGATCCGCCATGCTGCGGTAATTCAGTATCAGGACAAGGGCCGTCCCACTGTTCATGAGCGCGGCGCCGATTCCGGCGCGGCGGTGGACGAGTGCCGCCGTCGGACGACGCGGTCGCGCCGGTGCGGGACGGTCCCCAAAGTGTGAGGAGCCTTCGACACCATGAAACGCTGGATGCCCGGCATCGTCATCGGATTGAGCCTGTTCGTCATCAACGTCGCCGCGAGGATCGTGGTCGACGTCAGCGGGCAGGGCGATGACGTCGACGCCGAATTCACGGTCGGCCTGTACGCCACGATCGCGATGGGTGTGGTGGCCGCCGTCGGCGGAGCCTGGTGGGCCGTCCGCAAGCCCGTGGAGCACGTCATCGCCGAACTCGGTCTCGGTCTCGTCGGGGGCGTCCTGCTGGCCGTGTTCATCGGCCCGCTGATCGTCGGCCTGAACCCGTTCGCGGGCGCCGAGTGGCTCGTCATGCAGATCGTGTTCTTCGCCGTCGTGTCCGGGCTCGGCGCCTTCGTCGGTTTCCTGATGGTGATGATGTTCGGAGCCGACTACCGCAGCAAGCACCTGAAGCGGGTCGAGCGGCACTACGGCAAGCAGAAGTCCCGCCGCTGAACACTCCGAGTCCACAGTCGGTGATTCGGCTGTGGACTCGATCCCGTGCCGCTCCCGTCAGGGCCGCATGTTGACGTAGCTGTGGTGAGCCACGAAGCCGAGCTTCTGGTACAGCGCGATCGCCGGCTGGTTCTCGCTGACGACCTGGACGCACAGGGTCGACGCACCTCGATCGATCGCCCAGGCGGCGAGCGCCCGCATGATCGCCGTCGCGATCCCACCGCGCCGATCCTCCGCCGACACGATGACGAGCGACACGACCGCGACCGAGCCGCTGATCGCGCCGCGCGCGCACGCCGTCGGGGCGTCCACGTCGCCGACGGAGAGGAACGCCCGGTCCGCGCCGTGCCCGAGGATGTCGAGGGCGTGCGGAGGCAACTCCGCGCCCTTGGCGGCGGTCGCCAGGCGCAGCCAGCCGGGGCCGGGCTCGTTCGTCAGGCGCAGGCCGATCGTCGGGTCGCCGTCCGGTGGGCCGACGATCGCCTCCGCGGCGGCCGTTTGGACGCTGACGGTGTCGACGCTGCGCCAGCCGCGCTCGCCCAACCGTGCGGCGATCCTCCTGGACAGCGGGAGCGGGACGGCGAAGCCCGGCGTCAGCCCGCGCGCCGTGTACCAGGCGGACACCTCGTCGATCGCGTCGTCGAGGGGTTCCACCGGGGCACCCAGGGGGAGCGCGGTGTTGGCGCGGTTCGTCCAGCCGCCCGAGGCGCGCAGCAGCCACGCCCCGATCCAGTGGGTCTCGGTCGCGGGCCAGGTTTCGGCGGCGGCGCGTTCGAGCCCCGCGATCGCCTTGTACGACACCGGTTTCGGCGGGATCTCCTTGCTCGCGACGACGTCGGTGCGCGGAATCGGGGTGATCTCACCCGAGTCGCGGCGCACCCACAGCGTCGTCTCGCTGAAGTTCAGCAGTTCCCCGATGACGTCGCGGTACCGTCTTCGACCGTCGATGATCTCGGCGGCGCGTCGGACGACGACCCGCTTGCCGATCTGGTTCTTTCCGAGCATCGTTCCCCAGGGGTGGTCTCGTTGGCTCAGTTGTGCGGTGAACGTGAGACGGCGCCGGACGATGTCGTGGATCGCCTGGCGTCGTGCCGACTCGCGCGGTCGAAACGGCCGGATAACGCCGTCGCGCCCGTACCGTCGAGTGACGAGGCATGCCTCTATTCACCTCCCGCACGCACGTGGGACAACCTACAGATTAGGCTGGTGGACCGGTAGCGCCCCGTGGCCCATCAGCGCGGATTCGTCCACGTCAACGTGCTACCGGTAGTTGGTCAGGCATCGAAGTCAAACCTCGAAAGGACGTACCGTGACCTACATCATCGCGGAGCCGTGCGTGGACCTGCTCGATAAGGCATGCATCGAGGAGTGTCCGGTCGACTGCATCTATGAGGGCAACCGGATGTTGTACATCCACCCGGACGAGTGCGTCGACTGCGGTGCCTGCGAGCCGGTGTGCCCGGTCGAGGCGATCTTCTACGAGGACGACGTCCCGGAGGAGTGGAACAACTTCACCGCCGCCAACTACGAGTTCTTCGAGGACCTCGGGTCCCCGGCGGGCGCGTCGAAGATCGGCAAGATCGACAAGGACGCGACCTTCGTGGCGGGTCTCCCGCCGAAGCCCGCCGAGTGACGCGCGACGCGGAAGCCCCCGGCCTCCGCGTCGAACGGCACCGTGCCGAGCGCTTCGCACGGTCCACAGTGTCTTGACTTTTCGATTGGAGCCGTTCGTGAGCACCGCGACCTCCCGCATGACACCGCTGCCGCGCTTCCCCTGGGATCGCCTGCGGCCGTATGCGGACACGGCGCGGGCTCACCCGGACGGCCCCGTCGACCTCTCCATGGGCACACCCGTCGACTCCGTCCCGGAGGTCGTACGGGCCGCGCTCACCGGCGCCGCCGACAGCCCCGGTTACCCGCTCACCATCGGCACGCCGCGGTTGCGGGCCGCGATGTCGACGTGGCTCACCGACGTGTGCGGCGCGTCGAGTTCGATCGGGGCGCTGCCGACGATCGGCAGCAAGGAGCTGGTGGCGAACCTGCCCTCGCAGCTCGGCCTCGGCGCGGGAGACCTCATCGCGATCCCGTCGATCGCGTACCCCACCTACGAGATCGGGGCGCTCCTGGCGGGCGCCGATGTGGTGCGCACGAACGACCCGACGGCGATCGACGACGACCGGCTGCGGCTGATCTGGCTCAACCACCCGAACAATCCGACCGGGGCGACGCTCCCCGCGTCACGGCTCGCCGCGATCGTCGACTGGGCCCGCGAGCGCGACGTCCTCGTCGTCGCCGACGAGTGCTACGTGGAGCTTCCGTGGACGGCGCGACAGACGTCCATTCTGGATACTTCCGTGTCGGGTGAGAACGCCGAGGGCGTCCTCGCCGTTCACTCGCTGTCGAAGCGATCCAACCTCGCCGGTTACCGCGCCGCGTTCGTCGCCGGCGACGCCGCGATCATCGCCGGGCTCATGGAACTGCGTCGTCACGCCGGATTCCTGCTCCCGGCGCCCGTGCAGGCCGCGATGACGGCGGCGCTCCTCGACACGGCCCACGCCGACGAACAGCGCGAGCGCTACCGGCGACGCCGAGACGTCCTGCTCACCGCCGTCACCAAGGCCGGTTTCCGTGTCGACCACTCCGAGGCCGGTCTGTACCTGTGGATCACCCGCGACGAGGACTGTTGGGAGACGGTCGCCTGGTTCGCCGCGCGCGGCATCGTCGTCGCCCCCGGCGAGTTCTACGGCCCGGACGGCGCTCGCCATGTCCGGGTCGCGCTCACCGCCTCCGACGCGGACATCGCGGCGGCCGCCGACCGCGTCGCCTAGAGGCGTCCTTCCCGTCCGCCGATTCGCGGCCGCCGTCGAACGCGTCCCGAGGCTCGGCCCGGGCGACCCACCATCCATTAAGGCGCTCCGGCTTCCATTTCGCGCCAACGTTTGTACGCTCCCTCGGTTGACAGGTCGACGAAGCCTTGCCGGGCTCGTGTTCATCGCAGACGGAGCCAATGGTCGATGGATACCGGCGAACGGGAGGGCTCCTGCCCGTCAACGAGAAGGGCAAGGTGATCCTGTGATGCGATATGAGGATGTTCCGGCCGGGCCGGAGGAAGAGGCGCTCGAACTCACACGTGCCGGTGATCCGCGTCCGGTGGCGATCCTGTCGCTCGCCTTCGACTCGTCCGATGGCGTTGTCGCCGAGAACCGGGCGCTGGAACTGTTGAGCCACCGAGACTCCGAGGTGCGTCGTGCGGCCGTCCGGTCGCTCGGTCACATCGCGAGGATCCACGGCCGTCTCGACGTCGGCCGGGCGACGTCGCGCCTGCCGGAGATCGCGGCGACCGAGCCCGCGCTGGCCGGCGTGGTGGACGACGCTCTCGACGACATCGCCATGTTCGTCCGTCGGTGAGCTGGTCATGCCCGATGACGTCATGTTCCGGATCCGTTTGAACGCCGAGGCCGAGGACGCACAGCCGTTCGCCACCGGACGCATCGAGGCACCCGGGTTGCGTGAGCCGTTCCGAGTTCCATTGGGGCACTGGAGGATCGAGGACTATCTCACCAGCTGGCGGGCGGAGTTGCGTCGGTTGAAGGAGGGCGCGCGTCACGCGGTCCTGCTCACGATGGCCGCACCGGTCATCGACGTCGACTTCCTGCGCGGCTACATCCTCTACCGGGAGGCTGAGGAGATCGCGATCCAGGAGTCCCTGCTGTTCGCCGACGACTTGGGGTCCGGCTTCGACCTGGCCCACCCGTCCAGCGCGGCTCCTCCGCACGAGACCGAGACGGAGGAGGGAATACCCGTCTCCGAATGGATCTTTCCACTGTCGGGGCTCGATCCCGAGTCCGCCGTCGGCCGTTATGAATAAGCGTCCTCGCGGCGATGAAGTTCTTGCCGGGCAGGGGCATACTGAATCTGGTGCTCAGTGTTGGGACGATAGTGACGTGAAAGGTAGGCGTTCCGTGAGCGAGGAAGACATCCACGGCGTCGGCGAACGTTGGATCGACGACTGGAAGCGCCGGTCGGACAAGCTGCTTTCCGATACGAACGAAGTCGCGGCCAAGATGGACAAGCTGCGAGTGACCGCGACCAACGCGGACAACGATGTGCGGGTCACCGTGAACGCGCGCGGCGCGGTCGAGGACCTTCGCCTGAAGGACGGCATCCGTTCGAAGTCCATCGAGGACATGGCGAGCGAGATCATGACGACGATGCGCAAGGCCCAGTCCCAGTTGGCGGAGGGGGCCCGCCGGGTCGTGGTCGGAACGGTCGGCGCCGAGTCCGACATGGGCAAGGCGACGATCGACGGTTTCAACCGCCGTTTCGGTAAGACCGAAGAAAGAGGACAGTCATGACCACGGTGCAGATCGTCGCCGAGGAGCTGCGTACCCATGCCGGCAGCATCGACACGTGCGTCGGCGTCGTCGAGTTGGCTCAGGGCGCCAGCAATCACATTCAACTCGGCAATGAGGCGTACGGCGTGCTGTGTCAGTGGATCCCGCCGATCCTTCAGGGTCGCCATGACGAGATGAACACGCTGCTGACCCACGCCAAGGCCAACCTGGACACGTACTCGTTGCTGCTGCGGACCGCCGCCGACAACTTCGAGACGGTCGACCAGATCAACTCCTGGGACCTGACGATGTCGAGCATCCCGATCGAGGAGGGCGTCGAAGTATGAACGACACCAACCCGATGATCGCCGATGTCGTCGAGACGACCACCGCCACGACGGGCCTGTGGATCGTCGAGAGTTCCCAAGGTCTGATCGAGGCGATCGGTTCCGGCTCCTGGGTCGACGCGTCCATCGGCGGCCTGACGCTCGCTGCCGACGCGTTGTCGATCGTGCTCGACCCGCTCGGCTCCCTCGCGTCGATGGCCGTCGGCTGGATCATGGAACACGTCGAGCCCCTTCGGGAAGCCCTCGACGACCTGGCTGGCGACGCCGACACGATCACCTCCTACGCGAACACGTGGACCAACGTCTCGAACGGGCTCGCGCAGGCCGCCGTGGATCTCGACACCGCGATCGGTGCCGACATCGGCAACTGGCAGGGCGACTCGGCCCAGACCTACATCGAGAAGATGGGCTACAACGTCGACGGCATCGGCGGCATCTCCGCCGCCGCGGCGGGTATGGCGGCGGCGACGTCCGCTGCCGGAAGCCTGGTCGCGACGGTGCGAGAGATCGTCCGAGACCTCATCGCCGACTGTGTCGCGACGCTGCTGGTCCGGGTTCCCGAGTGGCTCGCCGAAGTCGGGTTGACCCTCGGCATCGGCACCCCGTGGGTCGTCAGCAAGGCCGTCGCGCTGATCTCCCGCTGGGTCGGCCGCATCACCACTTTCCTTGACGCGCTCCAGATCTCGATGCAGGCGCTGACGCTGCTCGTCGGCTAGAGCGTCTCCCACTACCCGATTGAGNCG
>NZ_CBCRZX010000036.1:5678-31382 GCF_965137155.1 Stackebrandtia soli | reverse complement strand
AAAGGGCGCGGGGGCTCAGTGTTCATCGGCGTCGAGCCCACGACGTGACGGTGAGCGCCGGGGTGGGCCCTCGGAAACCTGGACGCCATCGGATGGCCACTATGGATGAAATTGGCCGATTCGTCGGCGCGGTCGTCCATTGTGTCGTCGCGGTGTGCGAGATCGAGAACGGCGTCGTCGACCCGAATCCCGAGGGATACGAACTGTTGTTGGGGGAAGGGCGATCCGTCGCCGTGACCACCGGCACGGACTGGACGCTGCGGGTCGAGGACGGGACCTGGCCGTCCCTGCCGACGTGGGCGTGGCCGCCCGAATCATGGACATACGTCGACGTCGATGTTCCCTTGGGGACACCAGAGACGTCGGTCGTCGAGGACGTCGAACTTCTGCGGGATGAGGTCGGGGAGACCGGTGGTCTCCGTGTCGACTTCGAGCTCGCCCGTCTCGTCATCCGGGCGGGCGAATTCGTCTCCCTGCGCTGGCACCGCGACAAGACCGCCGAATGAACGGACGGAACGGAACGGGCGGCGAAGCCGACGACGGTCCGCGTGCGCACCTTTCGAACGGGCAGCGTCGTCGATTGCCGATCCGGACGACGGGCTTCGTCGAGGACCGGAGCTTTTCGGCGTGGCTCGGGGGATCGAACGGCGCGAGCGCGGTCCTTCCCGGGGTTGTGGGGCCATGTCGGATGAATCGCCGGGCCCCTCACGCTGCGACTGGACGTGTGTCGGGCGCGGGATCGCGCCCGCCGAACGCGGCTGGTCAGCTGAATTCGCAAAGCGTGCATCGTCGGAGATAATGGGGATGGTCCTCATATCGCTTCCCCGTTGAATGGATCCCCTCGATGTTGCTGAAGCTGATTCATTTGCTCACCACGGTCGTCCTCATCGGACGACACGGAAACAACGGTACGAACGGCACCAACGGAACGGACGGTGACGGCAACGGGAATCAATCCGGAACGCATGGCGGCAGCACCGCGAGCATCGGTGACATCCAGGCGACGACGCGGCAGAGCCTGGACGACGGCACGGCCGCGGGCGGGAACTCGTCCAACAACGGCCTGCCCCCGGGCTACTACTACGGAAGCGACGGCCGCCTGCGCTACGGGAACCGTTTCGCGGAGCACCCGAACGCCGGTCCTCGCGACTACGACCGCCGTCAGTACCCGAGCGGCTATCGTCCCTCGACACATGAGGACATGGTCACCCGCTACACCGACGAGGGCCGCGAGGCGGGCGGTTGGCCGACGCGGCCGGTGACCGACTCCAGCGGCAACCCCGTGACCGACTCCAACGGGAACCCGGTGACCGAGCGCATTCCGCGTGAGGAGTTGACGTGGCGGAACTCCAACAACGAGCAGATCCCGTTCTACTACACCGATCGCCACGGCGACCAGCGCGTCAACGTGACATACGACCACAACCCGCCTGTCGTCGAGCACTGGAACACGGTTGGGCACAATCAGGATCAGCAGGCCCGCGACGACTACTACAACAAGACCGACGACATGACGGTCGAGTCGGTTGAGGACAACTCCAGCAAGGGCGGCCGCGACGAGAACGGCAAGCAGCAGACGTATCAACAGGACGTGGGGGACGACTACCAGCCGAGGCCGAAACCTGGCGGTCGACCTTAACGGCCGCGTCGTCGCTCCAGGTCGTCCCTGATCGACGCCCTCAGGGGAGAGGATGGATGGAATGGACGTAGCTGGGCTGATCACCAACTGGAGCGGCGCCGCGCTGTCGCCGCTCCCCGGTCTCGAACAGGCGTGGACGTTCCGGGACGGCGGGTCCAGACGGGCGATCGCCGTGAGCGGCAACGCCGAGTTCGCGTTCCAGGCCAGCGCTCGGCAGGAGATGCCGGACGGGTTCTTCGTCTCGGTTCTCGGGTTCGCCCGCTGGCACTCGGCGCGGTTGCTGGCGGCGGTCCCGCTGGCGCGGGTCGACGGTTTCGCTTACCCGGACTTGACGTTCGACTCGCTCATCGCACTGTTGCCGTCGGTCGCGGCGGTCAACGCGGTGTCCTTTCCGGAGTTGTCCGCGCGTACGTACGCGGTCTTCCCCGGATGGGAGTGCGAGGTCTCGGGGGTCGAGAGCGAAGCGGACGCGAGCCTGCGATTCCGGCGCATCGTCAAGACCCAGGACCTGACGCGCGCGCCGTCGCCGTCGTTGCGGTTGGCCTACGCCAAGGCCGACGGCAGCGGCACCGTCAACGGCCGCCGGTACGTGATGGACCCGGCGTTCCTCGGTCGTCTACTGCCGAGCTTCGAGGGCCTGACGGAGGGCTTCGTGGAGTTCGAGAACTACCGGAGCGAGGCGCGTCGAATCGAGTGGGGCCCCGCCGGTCCCGCGTACGTGAGCGGCTCGGTGCGGGTGCCCGCCGACCCGGATCTCCTTGTGGAGCAGGCGTTCGCGTTCTTGAACGGGAAGGAGGAACGACCATGATCCTGCGTTCCGGCGACGGTGATCCCGTCTCCGATCCGGATCGTCATGTCATCGAGTTGGCGTTGACCGAGCTCGTCCCGGGGAGCGCGGTCGTCCTCGTCGAAGGCGACACCTACGCGAGGGCGACGGCGAACGCCGCCGACGGCTTCGACCTGGAGTTTCGCGACGGTTCGCCCGACCGGCACTACCGGGTCGACTACTCGTCGTCGCTCCCGACCGCGGTCAACGTGTTCCGCAGTCTGTTGGAGGGCGACAACTTCTGGCGCACCGACGCCGAGTGGCACCGAGTCAGGGGGGTCGAGGAATGATTGTCGTCTCCGATGAGACCTACCAGGAACGGGTACTCGGCAGCGGTTACCCGGTGCTGCTCGTCTTCGGCCGTCGCGGTGATCTCGACTCCCGGGTGATGGGCCCGGAACTGGTCGCCTTCGAGGCCAAGATGGACGGCCGGGTGCTCGTCGCCGCCGTCGACATCGAGTCATGCCCAGAGATCTGTCGACAGTGGGGTGTCGGCTTCGACGCGCCGGTGCTCATCTTCCTGCGATACGGCGTGATGGAGCGGGTGTTGCACGGTGTTCGCCCGGCCGCCAGAATCGAGCGGGATCTCGCCGAGTACTTCGGTGGGGAACCCGAGCACTTCACCCTGCCGCCCGACGTTCGCCCATGAGGTCGCGACGTCGAGCGCGCGGCGAACATGGACGGCCGGACGGCTTTCGTAGACTGGCCGTTATCGCCAGGTCGAGCCGAGGCCTTCGCCTCGGATAGGGAGGTTCCATGACTCAGGACGCAGTGTGGCGCAATGACGGTTGGGTGCACTTCACCTTGACCGTCGGCGGTGACGATCCTCGGCCGGTCACCGACCCGACGGACATCGTCGAGGCGGTCGACCAGCTGAGCGTCGACGGATGGCGTTTCGCGATTCTCGGTCGCGCGCAGGAGGAGTTCGTCCAGGCCTTCATCAACGACGACGATTCCACGTTCACGATCGAATACCGGGACGGTTCCGGCGCTCAGCATTTCCGCGCCACCGAACCGGTACGCCGGGCCAAGGTCGTCGAGGTCTTCCGCAGCTACTTCGCGGCGGACGACCGTTGGCGCACCGAACTCGACTGGGCCCAGGTGTCCGTGTGACCGACGCCGTTTCGCGATCGACCGAGGCGGGGACGCCCCGGCGGTCGGCGAGGCGGCGAAGTTCACCCTGATCTCGGACCGGGCTCAGCCGCCGAGGTTCTCCCGGCGGCCTGATGGAGAATCGTCAGGTAGGACATAGTGGATCATTGGCGTGGTGTCTCCTGTTGTGAGGCACGACATCAACCTCGAGAAGTGCTGAAGACAGATCGGGTGCGGCGGTGCGGTCTCAATATGGGCAAGCTGACGCCGTCGTCACTGTTAATCGCCGTAGTCGTCGAAGTTGTCGGGGCCTTCTCCCCACCATAGGTACATGGTGGTGTTGGCCGGGTCTTGATCGGGTGGGTAGCTACAGGGGAGGGCGTGTGTGCTGGTCCCTTCCGGATAGTATTCGTCCTCCCCCTCGGGCAGATGGTTCTTGTAGGTGGGGAATGCGTATCGGTCGAAGATGTGTCCGCCGGTGATCTCGCCGTCGTCGTCGCGGTAGAGCGTGCTGTAGTGGACGCCCCAGTGTTCGACTCCGGTGTTGTCGGCGGTGAAATGGATCAGCGGCCAGGCGTCACGATCCTCGCAGCGGTCGATGGTCGGCACGATCGTCCGGCGTGGGTCGGTCACCACATCGAAGTCCAGCCAGAGGACATACTTGTCCATATGGTCGAGAGCCTCGACGGTGACGGGGAAACCTTCGCCTCCTCCGCCCGTGCTCTTGGGGGTGATCTCGAATGAACCGAGTATCGGATGGGAGCCGCCGTCGGGGAGAATTTGTCCTCTCTTGTCGAGGAGGTGGATCGATCCGGACACGCTGATGTGGTCGGTGGTGTGGTTTTCGACGAGGAGCCCAACGTTCATGAAGTGGTCGTGCCGCGCTGTCGGGTAGACGGAGTATCCGCGTTCGAGGACGGTGATGCCGCTGGGTATGTCGTCGGTTTTGGGGACGGGTTCGTTCCGGGGTGGTGAGCTAGGCGTCTGTTCCGGTTCGGTGGTGGTGCACCCCGCCAGGCCTACGACCCCGCCGAGCAGCAGCGCGCGCCGCGACAACCTAGCCATGGTGATTTCCCCTCGTGTCCGTCGTTCCGAAGTGGATTCTCTTGAGTTCGCGGTGCCGGTCGTCGTAGTCGGCACGCAGCGATCGGATCGCCTGGCCGGCTTCGGCGAGAAACCCGCGCTGATCCAGTTCGTCCAGGACACCAGGCCCGGTCGACCGCCAAGATCGATGCGGGTTGCTTGGCGCAAGCGTTCGAGTGCGCCGCCGAATCCTTCTCCCTATAGGGGTTCCCATGTCATGCCCCATCGATCGTGGACACTGTGCCGGGTCAGTGCTGACACAGTGGATTCCATTGCGGAATTGTGTCGTCGGTCGGCAGGTTACAGGGCGGCGTCCAGCGCGAGTTCACTCAGCGTGATGGAAGCCGCCGCAGGTGGGCAATTCATGGATGAAGGGGGCGCACCGTTGTGGTGCGCCCCCAATGATCAGCTGGTCAGTTCTGGTGCAGGGCCTCGTTGAGGGAACCCCAGACGGCGTTGCGGGGCTTGACTTCCAGCGTTCCCGTCACCGTGTTCGTCCAGAACATCATGTTGTCGGCGCCCGACAGCTCGGCCGCCTTGACGATCTCGCCCGACGGCAGCGTCACCTTCGAGCCGGCGGTCACGTAGCAACCGGCGGCGACGACGCAGTCGTCACCGAGGGAGATTCCGAGACCGGCGTTCGCGCCGAGGAGGCAGCGCTTTCCGATGGAGACGATCTCCTTCCCGCCCCCGGAAAGCGTGCCCATGATGGACGAACCGCCGCCGACGTCGCTGCCGTCACCGACGACGACTCCCGCCGCGATACGGCCCTCCACCATGGAGTTCCCGAGCGTTCCGGCGTTGTAGTTGACGAAGCCCTCGTGCATGACCGTCGTCCCCGACGCCAGGTGCGCGCCCAAGCGCACCCGCGACGCGTCCGCGATCCGCACGCCCGTCGGAACGATGTAGTCCGTCATCCTCGGGAACTTGTCCACCGAGTCGACCCGCAGCATGTGGCCCTTTCGGCGCGCCATCGCCCGCGCCTCCTCGATCCGGTCGGCCCGAGTCGGCCCCAGATCCGTCCACGCGTTGTTGGAGAGCAGCCCGAAGATCCCGACGAGGCTCGCCTGGTGCGGGCGGATATGCCGACCCGACAACAGATGCAGACGCAGGTACACGTCACCCGCGTCGACCGGGTCGTTCGCCAGCGAATCGATCGCGACCTGAATCGGACGCGTCTCCACGTCCCGGATGTCGCACCGCGACACCGACACGTCGGCCTCGACCGCGCTCGGCGCCCCGAGCCCGAACCGTTCGAACCACACGTCCAGCAGGGCCCCGTCCGACGAATACGAGGCCGCGCCCGTACCCCACGCGCTATCAGTCACGTAACTGCTCATGCCGCCTACCGTAGCCAGCGTGGGGGCGACTCGTCGTCTCAGGTCGTGTGAGGCGCGTGTCGGCTCGTCGGCGTGCGAGCTGGCGAACCACCCGCATTCGTGTGACGGCAACGACTCCGACGCACGGAGCCACCACGCACGCTGAACAGCGCCGAACCCGAGCCCGGCATCCAGCCGCGAGGAACGAGCGAGGCGCGGGCCGACGGCGTCAATCGGCGAAGTCGGAGAAGCTCGCTGGCAGCCCCGCCGACACGACCGATGGCGATCCGCGCCTGCCGGACAACGAGACCAACGGCCCGAACCGCGATCGCCTCCGGTATGTCGCCCCACCCACGCTCCTCGCCGACGAGCGCCCGCCGCGTATCGTGACTGTTCGTGGCGACCCTTACCGAAGCGCAGCTCACCGACCCTGTGGCCCTTACACGCGCCCTCGTCGACATCGAATCCGTGTCCGGCAACGAGAAGACGATCGCGGACGCCGTGGAACGCGCGCTCGCGGACCGCGACCATCTGCGGGTCTTCCGCCAGGGCAACGTGGTTCACGCCCGCACCGAGCTCGGCCGGGACAATCGCGTCATGCTCGCGGGGCACCTCGACACTGTCCCCATCCACGACAACTTCCCGTCGCGCACCGAAGGCGACACCATGTACGGCTGCGGCACCTCCGACATGAAGTCGGGTACCGCGATCGCGCTCCACCTCGCCGCGACGCTCACCGAGCCCGTCCACGACGTCTCGTACATCTTCTACGACTGCGAGGAAGTCGAGAGCGATCGCAACGGCCTCACCAAGATCGCGGCAACGAAGCCGGAATGGCTCGCCGCGGACTTCGCGTTCCTGCTCGAACCGACGCACGGGGAGGTCGAGGCGGGCTGCCAGGGCACCCTCAGAGCCGAGGTGTCCACGTCCGGCACACGCGCGCACTCGGCGCGCAGTTGGTTGGGGGACAACGCGATCCACCGCGCCGGCGCGATCCTCAGAACACTCGACGACTACGAGGCCCGCAGCATTGACATCGACGGATGCCTCTACCGCGAAGGCCTGAACGCGGTCGGGATCAAGGGCGGCGTCGCCGGGAACGTCATCCCCGACTCGTGCGTCGTCGAGGTCAACTTCCGCTTCGCTCCCGACCGGACCGCCGACGCGGCCATCGCGCACGTCAGGGCCGTCTTCGCCGACTTCAAGGTCGAGATCACCGACATCGCCCCGGGAGCGCAGCCCGGCCTGTCCGCACCGGTCGTCAGCGAGTTTCTCGCCACGACTGGTCGACCCGCCGTCGCTAAACTCGGATGGACCGACGTCGCGCGTTTCTCCGCGCTCGGCATACCGGCCGTCAACTTCGGACCGGGGGACCCGAATCTCGCGCACACCAGGAACGAGCACGTCTCCTGTGCGCGGATCGCCGAATGCGCCGATCTGTTGCGCCGCTATCTGACGGGAGAACCACAGTGAAACCAAAGGTCACCACGGAAGCCCACCTGCTCGACACCGTCCACCGGCACGAGTGGAAGCACCGTGACTCGTGGCGTGCCCTGCGCATCCTGTCCGAGTTCGTTGACGGCTTCGACACCCTCGCCGACCTCGAACCGGCCGTGTCGGTGTTCGGGTCGGCGCGCACCACACCGGACCGTCCCGAGTACGCGCTCGGTGTCGAACTCGGCGGCGCGCTCGCCCGCGCGGGCTTCGGCGTCATCACCGGCGGTGGTCCGGGCACGATGGAGGCCGCGAACCGGGGAGCGCGGGAGGCCGGCGGAGTGTCCATCGGGCTCGGTATCGAGTTGCCGTTCGAGCAGAAGCTCAACGACTTCGTGGACGTCGGGATCGACTTCCGGTACTTCTTCGTCCGTAAGACGATGTTCGTCAAGTACGCGCAGGCGTTTTGCGTGCTGCCGGGTGGTTTCGGCACCCTCGACGAGTTGTTCGAGGCGCTGACGCTCGTGCAGACGAAGAAGGTCACCCGTTTCCCCGTCGTTCTGTTGGGTGTGGACTATTGGCAGGGCCTCATCGACTGGCTCCGTGACCGGATGCTTCAGGCCGCCAACATCCGCAAGGACGACCTGGACCTGATGCTCCTGACGGACGATGTGGACGAGGCGGTGGCGCACATCGCCCGCGAGTGCGATTACCTTCGCAAGGCCGCCGAGGTGTGACCATCGCGGCGGGTGACTCCGCCGCGAGCTGATCCGCGCCGCCGCTCGTCCTCGTCGTGGGAACGAGTTCACCGCCCATAAGGCCGAATACTCACGGCCGAACGGGGTCGGCGGCTCCCGCGATCAACTCGACTCCACAGGGGACAGGCGGGAACGCGGCTTGGTGCCGGACGTACGCGGCGACCACAGGCGAATCGGTGGCCCTGTCGAGCGGACCGGGCGTTCGCCCGAGAAAGCCAGGGGCCGAACGTTTCGGCGGAATGGCGTCCGTTGGACACCGTTCGGGCCGGGCGGAGCGCGGCGTCGACGGTGCCTCAGCTCGTCACTCGGCAGGGCGAGGACGAACGCGGGCGCGACTGGCGCCGACCACCCGCGGGCCACGACGGCTTCGGTGGTGGTGGCGCGCCATCGCCCAAAGCGACGGCTCGTCAGATGCTGCGCACCGGGGCCGCGGGTGGGCGGTCGCCCTTGATCGAGGCCACCATGTCCACGACCTGGCGTGTCGCCGCGACGTCGTGGGCGCGGACGACGCGAGCGCCGTGCCACACGGAGATGGCCGTCGCCGCGAGTGTCCCCGACAGGCGTTCCGCCACCGGCAGGTCGAGGGTCTCCCCGACGAAGTCCTTGCGGGACAACGCGACGAGGACGGGCCAGCCGGTCGCGACGAGTTCGTCGAGGCGTCGCGTCAGTTCGAGGGAGTGGACCGTCGCCTTGCCGAAGTCGTGAGTCGGGTCGATGAGGAGCCCGTCGCGCCGGACGCCCGCCTCGGCGGCCCGTTCGGCGGCCCCGCTGGTCTGCTCGATGACGTCGACGACGACGTCGTCATAGTGGACCTTCCCGGCGATCGTGCGCGGTTCGAGCCCGCCGGTGTGCGAGCAGACGAGGCCCGCGCCGGTCTCGGCCGCCACCTTGACGAGCCCGGGATCCGTTCCGGCCCAAGTGTCGTTGATGAGGTCGGCGCCCGCCGCGATGGCTTCGCGGGCGACGTCCGCGCGCCACGTGTCGACCGACAGCACCACCGTCGGGTGCGCGGCGCGGACGGCCGCTATGAGCGGGACGGTCCGGTCGATCTCCTCGGCGATCGTGACCTCCGGTCCGGGTCCGGCGCGGACCCCTCCGATGTCGATGATGTCGGCGCCGGCCGTCACCGCCGTCTCGATGGCCTTGATGGCGGCGTCGAACGCGAAGGTGACACCACCGTCGTAGAAGGAGTCGGTGGTGCGGTTGACGATCGCCATGATCGCGACCTCGCCGGGGGAGAAGGTTCGCTCGCCGAGCCTCAGCGCGTGTTGTGTTGCGGACATGGAGTCATTGTCGCGCACCGCGAGGGTGCTGGTGTGGGCCGCTCCCGGGGCGCGCCCCGGCCCGTGATTCGGGTTCGGGGCGAGTGTCGCTAATGGTTACCCAACCGTTCGGTAACAAGTTGGGACGCAAGGCTTAACGCAAGCATAAGCAGTATTGCTATACATCGATTTCTCGATTAGCGTCTGGCGTAATGAGGAACACGTTTGCTCACGTGCTCCTCCTTCACAAAGGAGACCCACTTTGCGGAAAACCATGAGAGGCCTCGCTGGCCTCGGCGTGGCGCTTGTCGCCAGTGCCCTGACCGTCGGTGCGGCGTCCCTCCCGGCATTGGCCGCCGAATCCGACCCCGGCATCAACGTCGTCGGCGGAACGCCCGCCGATGAGGGCGAGTACCCGTGGATGGTTCGTCTGTCGATGGGCTGCGGCGGTTCGCTGCTGACCGACCAGATCGTTCTCACCGCCGCCCACTGCGTCGACAACACGGGCCCGGACACGTCGATCACGGCGTCGTACGGTTCCGTCGACCTGCAGAGCCCGAACATTGTGGACTACCAGTCCGAGTACGTTCACGTTTCGCCCACCTACGCCTCCAGCGGCATCGACGACTGGGCGCTGATCAAGCTCTCCGAGCCCGTCGCGGACGCCCAGCTGATCGAGATCGCCGAGACGGCCGATTACGACCAGGGCACCTTCGAGATCATGGGTTGGGGTGCTCCCAGCGAGGGCGGCCCCCAGCAGCGCTACCTGCTCAAGGCCGAGGTTCCGTTCGTGGACGACGCCGCGTGCGCCGACGCCTACGGCAACGACCTCGACCCGGCGACGATGCTGTGCGCCGGCCTCGAGCAGGGCGGCACCGACACCTGCCAGGGCGACTCCGGTGGCCCGATGATCGCGCGTACCGAAGCGGGCGACCCGATCCAGGTCGGCGTCGTCAGCTGGGGCCAGGGTTGTGCCCGTCCCGGTTACCCGGGCGTTTACACCCAGGTGAGCAACGCGGCGGCCGAGATCCTCGCGGCCGCGGCCGACCTCGGCGGCGACCCGGGCGAGCCCGGCGAGCCCGGCAACTGCGTCGGCACCAACAACACGGCCGCCCCGATCGCCGACCGTGGCACCGTCACCTCCACCATCGCCGTGAACTGCGGCGAGTCCGCGACCGCCACCGCGTCGGTCTCGGTCGACATCACCCACACCTACCGTGGCGACATCGGCATCCAGCTCGTGTCCCCGGCGGGCACGACCTACACGCTGAAGTCCTCGGGCATCGGTGACGGCGCCGACGACATCGTCGAGACCTACACCGTCGACCTGTCCGGCGTGGCCGCTGACGGCACCTGGACGCTGAAGGTCACCGACGCCTACTCGGGCGACACGGGCACCCTCAACAACTGGAGCGTCGACCTCTAGGACGCACGTCCTGAAGGTCGCACTCGAATAGTCTGACCCCAGCGCCCCGAACCGGTTCACGGTTNGGGGCGCTGCTTAGTACTATCTGGCGGTCTTCCGCTCGATCATCCTTTGTGCCCATCCATTGCGGAGTCATGATTGCGGCGGCCTCCGCGAGATGGTGAACGAAGCTTTGTCGACTGTCGTCGTCCTCACGAAAGACAGTGAGAGAACCGATTCCGTCGTTGTGGGGACGGTGCCCTTGGATCCGTTGTAGAGGTAGTCGAGGTTGTGGTGATGGGTTCGAACGTCAGGCGAATCCGTCGGCGGCCAAGTGGACGACATCCAGAGTCAGCTCCCGAGAAGGGGGCGACCTGGCGGCTTTTGGGAGGTCGTTTCGGTCGCGCGACCCGCACGGGCACGATGGTCGAGACGCTCCGGCCGATGTGGAGCATGCACGTCCATGCTCTGAGTTTCATTGTGTCGCAGTGATTCCCCGGGGTCACTGTTGTTCTCCTTGTCTTGCCGACGGACTCACAGAAGACGTACAGCGAAACTTAATGAGCATTTAGAATACCGGGTATTGCCTACTGTCTATGTCTCCTCTAGGGTCCTTGACAAGCGTTCCGTGGCGCACGTCACGGGACGAACTCTCATAAGGAGACCTATCGTGAACAAACGAACGACAAGGCTCGCGATTCTCGGCGCGGCGGTTGCCGTCGGCGCTCTGGCGATCAGCACGGCGTCCCTCCCGGCATCGGCCGCCGACGCTGATCCCGGCATCAATGTCGTCGGCGGGACACCGGCCGATGAGGGCGAGTACCCGTGGATGGTTCGTCTGTCGATGGGCTGCGGCGGTTCGCTGTTGACCGACCAGATCGTCCTGACGGCCGCGCACTGCGTCGACGCCACGGGCCCGGACACGTCGATCACGGCGTCGTACGGCTCGGTCGACCTCGACAGCCCCGACGTCGTGGACTACCAGTCCGAGTACGTTCACGTTTCGCCCACCTACGCCTCCAGCGGCATCGACGACTGGGCGCTGATCAAGCTCTCCGAGCCCGTCGCGGACGCCCAGCTCCTGGCGATCGCCGAGACCGGCGACTATGACGAGGGCCCCTTCGAGATCATGGGCTGGGGTGCCGACTCCGAGGGTGGTTCCCAGCAGCAGTACCTGCTCAAGGCCGAAGTGCCGTTCGTGCCGGACGCCGAGTGCGCCGACGCGTACGGCGCGGACCTGGACCCCGACACCATGCTCTGCGCGGGCGTTCCCGAGGGCGGCATCGACACCTGTCAGGGCGACTCCGGCGGTCCGATGATCGCGCGTACCGAAGCGGGCGACCCGGTCCAGGTCGGCGTCGTCAGCTGGGGTCAAGGCTGCGCCCGTCCCGGTTACCCCGGTGTCTACACCCAGGTGAGCAACGCGGCGGCCGAGATCCTCGCTGCGGCAGACGAACTCGCGACCGTCGCATAGCGACCATCGGTTCGAACCCGCCCGGCCGAACCGAAGTGGACTCCAGGCCGCTTCGGCTCGGCCGGGCTTTCGCGTGCCCGGGGAGCGCGATCAACGAACGTCGATTTCTTCTCCGGACCTCAACGCGCACAATTGGGCCGCGTGATCGCGATGGACCTCGATGATCGCGGCGTTCACCGCCGCCGCGCACTCCGCCGCCGACAGCACGTGCAGTGCGTTCGGTGCGAGCCGGACCTCCCAATCGCGCAGCCCCCACGAACGCATCCCGACGGCCCCATCGGGTGAGAACGCGACCGCCTCCAACTCCTGCCGCGCGGACTCGACGCGGCGATAGCGCGCGTTCCAATGCTCCGAGCCGGAAACCGTGAACGGCGTGTGCGCGGAGATCAACCGCCCGCGCTCGGCGGCCACCGCATCCACAACGGACTCGATGACTTCGGCGATGCCGGCCGCCGCTTCGTCCGCGCTCTGGAAGGACGCGTAGTCATCGGGTGAGGTGAATGCGATCCGGGGCCTGCTGTGAACGCCTCGGATGATCGCACGGACGCGGCCATCGTGGGATTGGGCGCGGATGGTCAAGGTGCGCAGTCGTTCGCCGAATTCGGTCATGCGAGTGCTCCCCGAAATGGGCTGTGCCCCAATGGGACACATCGGATGGTGGCCGGCTGCGGTGACGGGCTCTCAGGCGAGTGGGTCACACCAGCCTCCGATGTCGTATTGGACGTCGAGTTCCAAGCCGTCGTATGCCCACTGTGGTGGGTCGAAGATGGTGCCGAAGAAGTATCCGACGCGTTCGTCGTTGACGTAGTCGACGGTCAGGTCGCTGAGTTTGCCGGGTAGTTCCGGGTCGATCTGTGCGGTGACGTCCTCGCCGTGGCGCAACAGGCGCATCGTGACCTGGATGTCCCATGCCGTCCGCCGCCCCTCTCGGTGCATCGCGATGACACCAAGTTCGATGTTGTCGTAGTCGGGGTGCGCGTAGACATCCCCGCCGGGAAGGAGGGCCAGAGTGCCGTCGTTGTTGATGGGCGTGCAACCCTCGGGCGGTTCACCGGCGAGTTCTGGTGGGGTCCAGATCTTGTCGGGGACGCACCACCGCTTCGGCTCCTCCGTTTCGACCTGGAGCGTCACGTCCTTGCCGACCCATGTTTTCGGGGTCTCGAAGGAGTCGCCCCGTTCGACGGGATTGTTCATGTATGGAAACGGCTGGGACGGCGGTATTTCCGGGCTCAGGTGGGTCGCCCACCACTTCTGGAAGTTCTCGTCGAGTTCGTCGGTGACCTCTTCACCGTCCACATAGATTCTGTAGTGCAATGCGACATCGACCGCCGTCAACATGGTCGTGTTGGCGACCTCGGCGTTGAAGATGATTCTGTCGCCACCGTTGTTGGAGAAGTAGATCTCCGACTCGGAGATCTGTACTCGACCTTCGGTCGGTTCCTCCGCCCACTTGGTGCACTCGGTCGGCAGTTCGGGGCCTGATGGCGAGGGCGAGGCGGTCGTCTCGGTGGATGGTTCGGGGGTTGGCGATGCCGCGGGCTCTCCGCCGCATCCGGTGGCCATCAACAGCACGGCGAGGGCGCCGAGCGCAGGTCGTCTCAGCATGGTCCAGTCCTTTGTCATGGGAGGTAGTCCCCGGCTGCGAGAATGGCGTCCTTGGCCACTTGATCCTGCTCGGCGTAGGCCCACGCGGCCGCGATCAGTCCGGCGGCGGCGGAGTCGAGGTTCTCGGCGGTCTGTGACAGCACCGACTCGAAGAGCTCATAGGTCTCCTGCCATTGTGGATAAAGAACGCCCTGGCCGCCGTGCGTCTGTCCGTGGATGTCCGAGCTGACGCGGTCGAAACCCGAACCCAGTCCTTCATCGGCGCCACGCCCGATGAGAGAGTGAAAACGCTCGGAGAGCGCGGGCAGGTAGACGTGACCACTATTGAGCAGCGCCGTCAGTTCCGCCCGGAAACGGAGGCCATCATCCGGGGCGGGGCCCATGACGTCGTCACTGCTGATCTCGGAGAAGGAATCACCGCTGTCGATCTTTCCGATATCAGGCTCCTTCGGCACGAAGAAGACATTGTGGCGCGCTAGGTTCCAGTACGGCGGATTGCCGTAAGGGTTGGCGATTTCGAGGCCGGGCACTGTCTTGTTCGTCACGTAATCCCGGAACTCCGTGTGGAACTCCGCCAGGACTCGCTCGGTGTTCTCCACCGCGTCGAGATACGCCCCGAGGATCTCCGCGAGGTTCATCATGATCTCGGTGACGGTCGCGCCGCTGAGATCGGGTTTCCGACTCGCGATCTCCGTATAGCCCGGGCTTCCGATGATGTTGACCGCCAGTGAGGCGGCCCCCGAGATCACCCCGAACGCGCCCGCCACCACGGGTACACCGCCGGTCGCTCCCGCGAGCACCGATGTCACCCCGGACACGATGTTCAACACCGCGGCCCAGTCCGTTTCGGTGGTCTGCACGTCGGTGTGGCCCGGGTACAGCTCGAGCAGGTACAGCGCCTCGCTCAGCCTCGCGCTCGATTGGGTGCGGATGCCGTCGAAGGCCGCCTGAACGAGGTCGAGCGACTCGGCCAGGATGTGCGCGATCAGGGCGTGTCCCAACAGGATCGAGGGCATGACGGTGCAGTACTGGCAGGTGAAGATGAAGGCCGCGGCCCCCTCCCACTTGCTGAGGGTGATGCGCACGCCCTCGATGTCGACGCCCCAGTCCCAAGTCGCGTCGAACAGCGACGCGAGCTGGTCCATCGCGCCCTCGCCGGTGAGGTTGATGTCCTCAATGGCCTCCAGGTCGGGCTGGTCGACGGCTGGCGCCAGGCCGTCGCGAACCTGTTCCATGACGGCCATCGACTCGAGTAGGCGTTCCCGCTTGTACGAGAAGGCGCGCTCGCTGAGTCGGCGGACGATGGCGAACTGTTCCCGTCGTTGCCGCCAGGCCCCTCCGCCCCTCAGGTACCAGCGGTACGCGCCGTACTGCGGTACGTCGACTTCGACCACGTCGTCGGCTCCGTAGGCGACGGCGCCGGTGTCCTCAAGGTAAGTCTTGAGTTCGGCCGCGTTCGCCGGATGCGCGGCGAACGCGAAGGTCTGGCGCTCATATAGATCCTGGAACGGTTCCATGGCGTCCTCGTGGACCCAGCACCCGTCCTCGTCCTCAATGGATCTTGTGGCGGCGAGGTCGAGCAGCTCCTCGACCCGTTCCATCAGTTGCGTGTCACTCGTGGCGACTTCGTCAGTCGTGTCGCCCGCGATGATTCCCATGGGTCTCCTCGTCCTGATTCCCTGCCACGACAGACACAGTAGGGGATTGTGTCAAGGGGCCACAACTATGGGTATCTGTCGGCACCGTTGGGAGCCAGGAAGAAGACGTCGCCACCAGATTGGACATTCTTCGGCTTGGTGGTGGGCTGGCCGAGAAGACTCTCTGACCGCAAGTCTGGACATTCTTCGGCTTGGTGGGTGGCCGACCGAGAAGACTCTCTCCGCCAGGCTGCACCCCCTTTTTTTCGGCTTGGTGGGGCGGCGTACGGAACCCGCACCGTTCTGCCGTGACCGCAGGGGAGACCCACCAAGCCGGGAGACGCGACCACACGCGCGGCCAGCCTGAACCGGGCAGTTGCCCGGAGGGCGCCTTCCCACACCAAGCCGAAGACAGCCGACGGCACCATCGGACGCCGCGACGTCACTGGAGTGGGAAGACCTCGACTTCAGTGGCGAGCATTCCGGGTGGGTTGAGCTTGACGTCCGCGCGATAGGTCGAAGTGGTGTCGCGCAGTAGATCCCCGTCGTCGAAGGTCGCATGGGTGCCACCGACGATCGCGCCGTCGCCGTCCCGCAGGACCACCGTCAGGGCCTCCTTCTCGGTGAGCGCTTCGGCGAACGTGGTGTCGAGGGTCGCGGTGTCGCCGTCCTGGGTCCACTCCGCCTCGGCGACAGTCGGACCGACCGGTGCCTCCCCGACGCACGAACCGGTGACGGTGTACTCGACGCTGTCGGCCGGCTCGTCCAGCATCATCGTCCCCGTGACCGCGTGGCGCCCGTCCTCCCCGACACGACTCAGTCCGGTCACCTCTCGGTCGTAGTCGCTCGGAACGTCGTATCCGTACAACGCGAGCTGGTCCCCGTCGGCGTTGTACCAACGGATCTCGACGGTCGAGTGCGCGATCGCGGCGCCGTTCGCCGCCTCGAACACCGCCGCGTAGTTGATGTCCCAACTGTCGTTGTCGGGGTCGTCGTAGAGGGTGAAGCCGTCGTCCACCAAGGTCAGGACGTCCTTCTCCTCGACGCACGCGGGTGGCGCCGACGACGACGGAGCGGCGTCGTCCGGTGGGTTGTCGGTGTCGGCCGCGCAACCCGTGAGCGCCGCGGCGAGCGTCACCACGATCAATCGCCTCGCAGTCGTCATGGGCCATTCCTCCACGGTCTCGACGCATTATGGAGACGACCACGACGATGCGATGCCAAGGCCGCGTTCGGTTTCACGGAGGTCCTGCCTCGTGTGGTCGTCACGTCGCTCGTGTCGCCAGGTCCTCATCTGAGCCGGGCCGATCCGCGTGCGATCGAGAGCGCGATGGCGAGTCGTCGGCGATCAGCGACAACGCAGCCGACGATACCGAAAACCCCGGCGAACCGACCACGTCACCGCGCGGGTCCCGGAAACCCACACCGGTCCGGTTGTCTGGACCATCCCGCCGGGAATGCCTGGGTGGCGGGGAAAGGCGCGTTCGCGGCCCGCGCGACGCCGGACGTACCCGGCCCGGTTCCCGGGAACCCACCCCCGCCGTCCGGCCGGTACTTTCTTCGGCTTGGTGGGGCGNTGTACGGACAGGCCGCTCTCTGCGGTGGACGGAAGAAGAGCCCCACCAAGCCGGGGGACCGGGCCACCGGCGGGGGCGAACCCGACCAGAGCGGATATGACCCGACCGATCGCCATCGAGCTGTGAAGCGGACGAGGGGCCGTTCGTACCGATCCCATCTCATTTCATCCTAAATGCGTTGAAACATCCCTAAAGCGCGATGTGCCCCTTTGGCGAACAACTGGGCGTTTGGGCGAGTCCACGAAAAACCCACAGAATTCATTACGAAAGGGTCACATTTTGCGGGAGCGACCGAACCACCACGCGCCGATCGCCATGGCGGCCAGTCCGAAGACCAGGCTCTGTTGGAACGCGAGCGGGTAAAGGGTCGACTGCCAGCCGGTCGTTACCGAAACCGAGCGCCCGCAGGCGATCCGAGCCTCTCCGGGGAACCAATGGTCCACGGCCACGCCACCGTCCGCACTGGGCACCGACACCCGTCGCCGCTCGCCCGCGTCGGGCGTGATCAGGCAATCCGTGTAGATCTCCTCGCTCGAACTGCCCGCGATGAAGACCGTGCCACCTCCCCAAATAAATGGCTGCTGGGCGCTCGCGGGTTCGCCTCCGAGGCGGGCGTGGGCGGTCAGCGCGAGGACCGCGACGAGGCCGACAGTCGATAGTGGAAGTACGATGCGGCGGGCGAGTCTGCGCCAGCGCCGCAGCCGCCGGGAATGGTGAGTACTTCTCGGGTTCTCGGTGTGCCGGGCTTGCGTCATAATCGTCCGAAATGGATGGTATTGAAACGATGTCGCGGCGCCATTGACGCATGGTAGTCGTGGCGCGGCTTTCCGTCGGAGAGTGACATCCCGTTTGTTTCAAATTCATGTCAAATGCCCTGGGATGGCACGAAGATGGGAGAGGGAAGACTTGACTGAGGCGATACTCTTGTCTTAACCACTGATGGAATACCCTCGCGGCACGCCCGTGCCGCACTGATCCCCTGTGGAGATAAACGATGGTCAATCAGGCACACGACGGCGGAGGCGGCGGCGGCACGTACAACCCTGCCGCGGACACCGGCCACCAGCCTGTCGAGGTCGACATTGAGACCGTGTACGGTCTCGCGATTGCCCTGAGCGGTGAGGTCACGAACATCGCCAACGGCAAGGCTGCTGTGGAGGCGAACTTCACTCAGACCATGGCCCCCGGCGAGTACGGCCCGCCCGTGCCCGGATCTGAGACGCCGCTCGGTAACGACCCGCGGTACACGACTGTCAAGCACATCGTGACGTACCACGACAACGCGATGACCGAAGCCACCTTGCTTCTCAAGAACTTCCAGGACGGCGTCCGCAACATCTCGCGCATCACCAACAAGATCGTCACCGAGTTCCAGAGCCGCGACGCTCTGAACTCCGCCGACGTCGAGCGGGTCCGCGAGGTCACGGGCATCCCAGAGGAGCCCACGCCACCTGCGTACTCCGGTGGCCCCTACCCGAACCAGCCGGTCTGAGCCGGCCGACACACGTAAGGAGGTGTGACGATGGGTGACTTCGATGGCCTGAACGTCGAGGAACTGTTCGAGATGGTCAGCGCCGACACGAACATGCAGGCCATGAACAACCAGGCCACGGGCTGGCGCACGATGGCCACACTGTTCAGCGAGCAGAAGGCGGCGATCGAGGGCCATGTGGCCGCGGCCAAGGCCTCGTGGACGGGCGGCGCCGCCGATGTGTACTGGGAAGAGATCCAGCGCACGCTCGACATGATGGAGACGGCCCGGGAGCGGGCCGAAGGCAACGCCTCCGGCTGGGAGAGCATCCACGACTACGCGACCTACGCGAAGTCGGCGGTGGAGACCCAGAACACGGAGTGGCTGGAGCACAAGGCCAAGGTCCAGGGCGACTACGACAAGGCCAAGGAGGCCGACGAGGGCGTCCAGTTCGGTGACCTCTTCGGCATGAACAACGCCGAGGCCCCGAACTGGGAGGAGGAGCGCCGCCCCTTCGACGAGCAGGCGCGCACCTCTCTCGACGGCTGGTCCGAGCTCATGGGCGACACCTGGGCCACGGAGATCTGGAACCCGCCGACCTACGAACCGGCGCCTGACCCAGGCGACAGTTGGGACACGGTCCCGAACGGTTGGGGCGGTGGCGGTCCAGGCGGAAGCAACGGCTGGGTCGAGGGCTCGCTGCGGAACCGCCCGCCGGGTGGTTCGCCGGAACTGCAGGGGCCCGTCGGTACGGTGCCTCCTCCGGTAGGACCGCCTCCGGGTCCGGTGCCTCCGCCGGTGGCCCCGCCGCCGGGTAGCGGAATGCCTATTCCGCCCCCGCCGCCGACACCGACTCCGATGCCGCCTCCGCGTCCGACTCCGATGCCACCGCCGCGTCCGACTCCGATGCCGCCTCCGCGTCCGACTCCGGCTCCGCCGCCGCGTCCCACCCCGACGCCGAGCCCTCGTCCGACGCCGTCGCCGGGTCGTCCTCCGATCGGTGGTCGTCCCCCGATTGGTGGTCGTCCCCCGATCGGCGGTCAGCCCCCTGGTGGTCGTCCTCCGACGGGACCGCGCCCGCCCCAGCCAACGGTGCCGCGGGTCATCGGTCAGCGCCCCGGGACGCCTCCGACCGGCCGTACCGGCATGCCGCCGGGTGGTCGTCCGCCGATCCGCAGCTTGCAGCCGCCGGTCATCGGCCAGCGCGGTGGCCCGCCTGGTGGTCAGCGCGGTCAGATGCCGGGTGGTCAGCGTGGCCAGATGCCGGGTGGTCAGCGTGGCCAGATGCCGGGCGGTCAGCGTGGAACGGGTCCGGGTGTGCGCACACCGAACTCGATCAACAACGCGCGTGGCCCGCAGGTCGGGCGCGCCGGGATTGACTCGCGCGGCGTGATCGGAAGCCGGGCGTCGAAGCTCGGCGGGCCGAAGCAGACCAGCCCGATCGCCAACAACGGTCGCGGCGGCCAGGCGGGCGTCCGCGCCCCGAAGATGAAGTCCGGTGGCGAGCAGCTCAACCGTGGCGTCATCCGTGGGGCCAAGGGCGGCGCTCAGGCGGCCGGTGCCAAGGGCAACATGGGTCAGCTCGGCCGTGGTCAGAACCGTAAGGTCGACGACCGCGACCCGATCAACTCCGATGGCCCGATCGACAACGTCTTCGGTGTCGATCAGCAGACGGTTCCGGGTGTCATCCGGGGCTGGACGCCGCCTCCCGCCGACGCGGAGCACACGCCTGGCAAGGCGGTGTTCGGCGAACGCGCGGGCAAGAATCGCAAGAAGAAGGACGAGAACGACTGGTAACGGTCGCCTCACAACTGTGACGGCGTTGTAGCCACCCGCTAAGGTGGCTACAACGCCGTTTTTCGTACACCCCAAAGGAAGAACGTATGCGCATACTTCGAGCCGCAGTGGCTCTCGGCCTCGGCTGTGCGGCGGTCGTCGCCCTTCCTCAGCAGGCGGTGGCCGACGAGACCCGTGACAGCCAGTGGTACCTGGAGACCCTCGGTATCGCCGAGGCGCACGAGATCTCCACGGGGAAGGGGGTCACAATCGGGTTGATCGACTCCGGAGTGGATGCGACGCATCCCGATCTCAAGGACGCGGTCTCTGCGGGTATCCCATTGGGTAAGTCGGATGACCCCCTGGTGGATATCCGTGACCATGGAACTGGCATTGCGTCGATCCTGGTGGGGCGTGGACATGGGGACGGCAGCGGAGTGCTCGGAATCGCGCCGGACGCGAACATAATTTCGGTCGCTATCGGCTGGGATCAGAATTCGGCCGGGAACGTGGATGATTGGACGGCCGAGGGCATTCGTTACCTTGTCGATCAAGGTGTTGACGTGATTTCTGTTTCGACAACGACTTCTGGGAATACCGCTGGCCAAGAGGCCGTGAATTACGCCAAAGAACATGGCATTCCAGTCGTGGCCGCTGCTGGTAACAAGGACAACGCCACCGAGACAATGGGTACCGAGTTTCCGGGAGCTTACAAGGACGCGATCCCCGTTTCCGGGACCACTAAGGACGGGTTGGATTGGGAAAAGTCGGCCGACCTTTCACCCGCAAGCGAGTATCTTGCGGTTTCCGCTCCCGCTGAGGACCTGCCCAGTGCGAAGGCCGGCGGAGGTTACTTCACGAATTCCGGCACCTCTGGTGCGGCGCCGATCGTCGCGGGGACTTTCGCCTTGGTGAAGTCGGTCTATCCGGATCTGGATTGGACGGATCTGGTGAACCGGGTTCTCGGAAACGTCGACGACGCCGGTCCGCCCGGTATCGACGAGGATTTCGGGCTCGGCGTCATCAACCCTGTCAAGGCGTTGACCGCCGAGGTTCCGGGCCAGGAGATGAAGGAGCCGGGCTCGGAGGAGAAGCCGGATGAGGTCGATCCGAGTGCGGATGCGCCGGACGCCGCCGACGGTTCGATCGTCTCGGGTGTCGACAACACGCTCCTGATCAGCGTCATCGCGGTGGCGGGTGTCGTGCTGCTCGCCGTGATCGTCGTGGTGGTTCGCGTGCGCGACAAGAAGAAGCGTGCCGCGGCAATGCGCGAGGGAGCCTCGGCCCCGACGAGCGGCCCACCGGGGGCGCCGATGAGCGGTCCGCCCGGTTCCCCGATGAGCGGGCCTCCGTCGTCAGGTCCGCCGAATTACGCACCGCCGGGTAGTGGGCAGGCGCCGCAGCAGTGGCAGCCCCCGCAGCAAACCCCGCCGGGCGGCTCGCCGATGCAGCCGCCACCGCAAGCACCCCCTCCGGGAAACCCACCCCGGCAGTAACCAGATACATCACAGTGGAGAGACGGAATCGCTCGTCTCTCCACTGTTCTGCCTCCCCCGATAAAGCGGCGTCACCACCCTCCAGGCACTGCCTCTTCTCTCCAAACCCGTCCACGCGTAGACGAATGGCGCCCTTGCGGGCACTGCCGTTTCTCTCCTCACCCGCCCACGTGGGAACTTTCGGCTTGGTGGGGCGGTGTATGTGACTGCGGCTTTCTGCTCGGTCGGTAACGGAGACCCACCAAGCCGCAAGACCCGACCTCTGCGCAGACGGGAGGAGCCCTTCCGGTGTCGTGCCTGCTTTCGTTTCCCGGCTTGGTGGGTCTCTCTTCCTGTGAGCGGTTCGTCTTGCGGTTTCGTACGTCGCCCCACCAAGCCGCGAGGCTCGACCTCTGCAAAGACAGGAGGAGCCCTCCGGGCACCGTCTTTTCTTTCCAAACCCGCCCACGCGTAGACGAATGGCGCCCTTGCGGGCACTGCCTTCGTGGGAACTTTCGGCTTGGTGGGGCGGTGTATGTGACTACGGCTTTCTGCTCGGTCGGTAACGGAGACCCACCAAGCCGCGAGGCTCGACCTCTGCGCAGGCAGGAGGAGCCCTTCGGGGTCGTGCCTGCTTGCGTGTCCCGGCTTGGTGGGTCTCTCTTCCTGCGAGCGGTTCGTCTTGCGGTTTCGTACGTCGCCCCACCAAGCCGAAGCCTGGCCGGTGTGGCGGGTGGGCCGTTGGTCCCGAAACCCGAGGTACCAAACCCGCCCACGCGTAGACGAATGGCGCCCTCCGGGCACTGCCTTTTCATCCAAACCCGCCGCGCGGGAACTTTCGGCTTGGTGGGGCGGTGTATGTGACTACGGCTTTCTGCTCTGTCGGTAACGGAGACCCACCAAGCCGCGAGGCTCGACCTCTGCGCAGACGGGAGGAGCCCTCCGGGGTCGTGCCTGCTTGCGTTTCCCGGCTTGGTGGGTCTCTCTTCCTGCGAGCGGTTCGTCTTGCGGTTTCGTACGTCGCCCCACCAAGCCGAAGTATGGCCGGTCCGAACGGAAGCAACCACAGATCAATCCATAAAGGAACACTCACGCGAGTGTGGAGCGTGACAGAATAAAGCGATCCATACGAATATGTCGACTTTGGGGGGTGGGGTATTCCGTGGGCCGATCACACCGAGTAGTATCCGCTGGGTAGGCGCTCGCCAGAGTGGCTATCTCACAAGAGTTCCCGCGCGTCGCGTGTGGAGATATAAGACGACCGGAGCGGGCCATGCCTGCAAGCTGAGGGCCGCTCCGGTCTTATGAAAGGAGGTTCCCGCCATGGGCGGAAACCGACCCCTATCCGTACCCATTGTGCCAGCCGGGTAACGGCCCGGCTACCTCGATACCGCAGCATTCACGCCCGCCGATCAGTTTCCGGCCGTGACCTGCGATTAAGCGACCCAGTCGAAGCCCGCGCCGTCCCGCGCGCGCCACGATCGCTGCCGTCGTTCCCCGTGGGGCCGTTGTCGCGACGGCGCCGCCGTCGACCGCCACAGGTCTCCCGGCGCTGCCGCCGCCATCGTCCAAGGCAATCGCCCCACATTCGACAGTCCATTGTCAGGACTCGCGCTGCCCGGCGCGCGTGTCCACAATACTCAGATACCTGGGGGTTCACATGCCTATCTACGACCCTGCCCACTGCCCGATCCCGGTCGGTCCTCGCCGCCCCGACCCGCTCAACGGCCGCCACCACGGCGCGCCACCGAACGCCGCCACCTGCGCCGGCCCGGAACGAATCCGGCCGCTCGGCGTCTTCACGACGGTCGAACGACCCATCGTCGCGACCGCCACCAGCCCCGGAGAGGTCCGTCTCGACCTACTCGGCGTCGGCGGCTGGATCATCGGCCCCCTCGCGGTGCTGACCGGCCTAGACACCGCCGTCCCACTGGTGTTTCTCGATGTGGCGCAACGATCCTGGGCCGACGAGCCCGCGATCGCCTGGCTGCTCACCCGCAACACCATCGATCGATACCGGTCCGCTCCGGTGGCTTCCCTGGACAACCCGAACGCCCCCACCCTCGAAACGTCCTATCGGGAACGAGCGGACGTCGACGGCGGCGCCGGTCACGGTGGCACTCCACTGGGGACCTTCACCATCCAGGGCCGACTCGTGGTCGTGACGGAGGAGACGACCGGTCGACTACGGCTCGACCTGCTGTCTCCCGGCGGTGTCGTCTCCGCCGCGCTGGGCGTCGTCACCGGCGCGGATACCGCGATCCCCTTGCTGTTCATCGACACCGCGCAGCTGTCGTGGGCCGCCGAACCAGCCATCGCCTGGTACCTGACGCGGTCAGGCATCGACCGCTACCGAGGCCACCGCGTCACCGCCGCCCGGACGGGCGNCGCGACACCGAACCGCGCCGACACCACGACCGAATCCGACCACGCCGACCCCCGCGAACCCGACGCGCACGACGTCGTCGTGGAACTGTGCGGTCCGGACACTCTCGACACCGACTACACCTACTGGTGGAAGAGCGAACCGCACCGGCTGTCCCACGCGCTCGCCAAGCCTCGGGACGCCACGGATCACTCGAAGGACGACCCCGCTCGGAAGGAGACCGGCGCGTCCCAACGGTCCCAGGCCCTGGCGGACCCGAACGGAACCACGAATCACTCGGAGGGTGAACTTGTTCGGGTGCGAGCCGGAAGGTCCGGTCCGTTGCCGACCGACAGGGATGGGGCCGCCGACCATCCCGAGGAACGCGAGGGGGCATAGTCGTGACCACATTGCACATAGCGCTGAACGGCCCCTCGGGAACGCACTGGTGGACACCGAAACCCGGCAGTGCCGTCGAACGGAACGAGGCCCGGCCTCCCCGTCCGCGGGATCGCCAGGACCACCCGGTGGCTCGGTGGAACGACCCGGAGGCTCTGGGGAACCGCTCGGACGCCCGGCCGAACCACACGGCCGTGGAGGGGAACCCGCAGGTTCGACAGCGGGAAAAGCCCCCGGAGGCTCGCCCGAAGTGGTTGCGGCGGAACCGAAACGGGGCTCCCGTCACGATCTTCGTCGACACCGTTCCGGCCGACGCGCCGCGCCGCGTCGCCTGCTGTCCCGCCCACGGTGTCTTCGTGTCGATCTACCACAATGGTCGTCGAACCCCCGGCCCACTCGGACCGTTCCCGCGCCGCACCCCGTCGACGTCAACGGCGATCGGCAGATACCCCGTGGTGACGAGGAAGCACCCCCGGCAGCGGCTCACGCGAACCGCGACCGAACCCGTCCAACCAAGCCAGCCAAGCCGAGCCGCAATGGTCGCGACTCAACCAACCCACCCACATCCACCGCCGACCCAGGTCGCGCCCGACGCCCAAGGTCTCTGCTCGCGAACGTCCTCGCCCTTGAACACGGCCGAGGCGACCCTGCTGGATCACCCGCGTCCGCTCTCGGTAGTCCGGCGTGGCCGTCCGTACTGGCTTTCGGCCCGCCCACATGGACGTCTCGACGGCCCGGAGTCATCGGTGCCGCGTTCGCGCCCGGTGGGGCCGGACACCACGCCCGCCCCGCGATCGGCGCAGGATCGGGGTCCCGACCACGATCCCTCCGATCGGCAGCCTCCACAATGCGAGGGCGCGGTCGCGGCACACCACACGCCTCGTCGGAACCTCTTGCGACGCACCCTGTCGCGAGTGTTCGGCCGCCGGTCGAAACGGTCGGACTCACGAGCGCCAACTTGTCGGACTTGTAAAGACGAGTGGCCGTGCCGTCCGTTGATCGAGGCACTGCACCAGCGTGAGGGCGGCATCCACCTGGCCGGAATCCCGAGAACCTGAATCCCCAGAGGGGCGTGCGTCGCGGTGGTGGACCTGCGGCGCTCGCCCC
>NZ_CBCRZX010000036.1:0-5668 GCF_965137155.1 Stackebrandtia soli | reverse complement strand
CCCGGCCCCAACCCACCCTCGCCAGCGCGACTCGTCAACCGCGCTCGCCGCACCTTCCGGCCCGTGCGTGGTCCCGTCTCCCGGCTTGGTGGGTCTTCCTTGCGGTCGCGGCAGAACGGTGTGGTCTCGTACGCCGCCCCACCAAGCCGAAGTGGGGGCCGACTGGGTGGGTGTGTTGGGGTTGGTTGGTCGTGCGGCCATTCCGTCGGGTTTGGTTGGTCGTGGACTTTCGATTCCTGTCGGATTCGGTTTGGTCCCCAGGCTTTCGGTTTGGTTCCCGGGCTCTTGGTTTGGTGGTTTCCTCTGCGGGGTGGCCCCAGTTTTTCGGCTTGGTGGGGCGGCGTNCGGANCCGCAANNCGAGNCACTGGCGGGAAGGGAGACCCACCAAGCCGGGGGAGCCGGGGCAGGCGATGTNCTTTAGACANTGTCCGTTCGAGTCGACCGCGTGGTTGCGTTTCCCGGCTTGGTGGGTCTTCCTTGCGGTCGCGGCAGAACGGTGTGGTCTCGTACGCCGCCCCACCAAGCCGAAGTTGGTGCAACCAATGTGAACTGCGGTCCGTCGACCACTTCGATAGCCGGAATCTTCGCGGCGCAACGTGTCCAAGCCCGATTGTGGCGCCACTGTCTGTAGTTGGTAACCGTCCGCCTTGTGGTAGTGGCATCATCCTGTTTGCGTCCTCTCTATACGGTCGAAGGTATGACCGACATCAAACTCGACCCCGAGATCGTCGTTCCCTTCAAGGATCGCCTTCGTGTAGAAGGAGAGGTACTTCGGTCGATCGCCCGTGATTCCCTCGGCCACACCGCGATGATTCCGGAGGAGACGATCACCAGGTGGATGGAGATCATCCTGTCGCTCGGGCAGATGCCCTTTGATGACCTGTACCCGTCCGTGCTCGATATCGAGGCACCACTGGAGGAATTCGCCGCCGACTACGAGGAGGCTCGCCAGTCCACGGTCACTCGTCTGCACGAGATCGCCGACTATGTTCAGGGGCTGGTAGGTGGGATTGCCGACACGATGAGCAACTTTGAAGTGACAGATGACGTCAACGACGCGGATCTGGAATCGACGGACGCGTTCAATTTGAGCGCCAACGGATACGGCCAAGGGGATCTGAACCCGCCGATCCGCCAGGAACGAGTCGGTGGTTAGTGATGGCGTGCACGAGCCTGGAGTCCTTGGCGGACAGTCTCGAATACGCGTGGTACTCCTTCGCGGCGGACAGCAATGCGGTGCTCGGCACGGCTCTTGGCCTCTACTCGCTAGTCGGAGCGATCATGGCGGTGACAGGGGTATTGATGAGTTTGGTCGCGGCGATCCTCGGCGTGATCGGCCTCGTCGTCACCTACCTGACCTACCATTTCGGGCGCGCGAGCGCGCTGGGAGACGCGTCCGCCGCAATTCAGAATGCTCGATCCTCTGTTGTGGAGTACGTCAGCTACCGGGATGGGCTTAGCGCATGAATCCTGCTCACCTCCAGGGAATCGTGTGGCGGGAGAGTCACGGTGGATAGGCGAACGATCCTCTGGACAAGCCTTGCAGCCATCGGATTTCTGATTTGTTCCTCATGTTTCAGACTGTTCGAGTACCTGCCGGAGCCGGAGGGAGCGCAGGGGCGGTGGGTGGATCCGTATCCGGCCGGATATCTCGGTGATCCCATTGCGACTGCGGACATTCCCGGCCTGTGCGAAAGCTTCGGCGCAGCGGCGTCGAGGGTGATCCTGGACGGATCGTTGATGGAGATGGAGCCGCCCGTGGGCGATGAATCCGCCTACCGGGCTGACTGCAGTTTCGGTGACCAGGACCAGCGCAGCGTGGACGGCACCTGGGCCATGTTGAGTCAGATCAAGCCCGGCGATCCTGAACCCGACTTGACGGATTGCGATGACGCCGGAATCGAGGCGGGGCTCGGTTTCGACGAGATCCCGATATGCAGTCAAATGAGGCCGGCCCGGCATCTCGGAGCCGATTGGGCGGTCTACTGGTGGCAACGACAGACGACTTACATCTTGGCCGTCAATGAACCTGCCGAGGATGCGGATCTCGACGCCTTCGTCTCAGACGTCATGGCCGTGATTGAACAGACGTAGCTTTCACCGTCCATGCGTGACTCAGTTGCATTTCGGTCGGTGAATGACGATCGGGCCCAGTGGAGCTCAGGTCGCGACGAATTAGGAGAAGAACATGTCCTCTATTGAGGATTGGTATGAGCGGGCCCGGATGGGAATGGGCGCGATGGCGGAGCAGTCGAAGGCCATTGAGGAGCGTGCCCGGGAGGCGCGGGCGAGTGTGTCGGACAAGTCGGGTCGGATCAAGGTGACGGTCGACCGGCACGGGAAGCTGATGGGGCTCTCGATTCATCCTCGGGCTTTCGAGGTGATGTCGGCGGAGGCTTTGGCGGAGACGATCCTGACGATCAGTTCGGAGGCCGCCACCGCACTGGGCAGGCGGATAGTCGGTGAGTACCGGAAGGTCTGGGGTGTCGACGCGTCCTCGGAGGATGTCCGGCGTGGCGCTATCGATCCACTGTCCTTTGCTCGGCAGGTTCGACGGCGGAACTTCGGGGATCCGCCGCGCACGACCGGGTGACTCGAGCCGGTGAAGTGATCTTCGGTCAGCGCCGGAGCGCGGTGTCCCCTCGACCCCGATTCTGATGTGGGCGTGTCACAGAGTAGTCGCGATCGCGCCCACACGTGACGTCGAATGTCCTGTTTCCATTGTTGCGCAAGGGGATTAGTGTTGATGAGTCCCTTGTTGAGGAGGCGGACCGATGACGACGATAAATGTCGACCCCGAGGAATTGCGTACCCACGCGGGCAGTATCGAAGAGCTGATCGCCGTATTCGACGAGGCGAAGGGCGCCAGCAGTCACATTGCCCTCGGCGATGAGTCCTACGGTCTGCTGTGCGCTTGGATCCCGCCGCTCATGTCGGCCAAGCACGAACGCTTCGACGCGCTCCTGGAGCAGGGTCGCGGTCTGTTCGAGTCCACGGCGGAGAGTCTGCGGTCGACGGCCGACTGGTACGAAACGACCGACGGGAACAACTCGACCGGCATCGACGGCGCGGGTGACCCGATCGAGACGACGGTGATCGTATGAACGACATGATCGCCCCGGTCGAGGACTCGACGACCGCGACGACGGGCCTGTGGCTGGTCGAGGACGTGAACGCCTTCGCCGACGCCGTCGAATCCGGTTCCTGGGTGGACGCGACGATCGGCGGCCTGACCGTTGGTCTGGACGTCCTGTCGGTGGTGATGGACCCGCTCGGTTCGCTCGCGTCGATGGCCGTCGGCTGGATTCTGGAACACGTTGAGCCTCTTCGGGAAGCGCTCGACGAGATCACCGGCAACGCCGATGAGGTCCGCTCGTACGCGCAGACCTGGACGAACGTCTCCACCGGTTTGAAGGGCGGCGCCGAGGCGCTGCGAACCGCGGTCGAGGCCGACATCCCGAGCTGGCAAGCCCCGGCGGGCCAGGCGTATCGGGACCACATCAATTTCGGTATCGCGGGCAGTTCGGGTCTCGGGACGTTCGCCGAGTCGATGGCGTCCGTGACGACTGCTGCGGGCGAACTGGTCGCCGCGGTCCGAGAGATCGTGCGAGACCTGATCGCCGACTGTGTCGCGACGCTTCTCGTGCGGGTGCCGGAGTGGCTGGCCGAGGTGGGCTTGACGCTCGGAATCGGGACACCCTGGGTCGTGAGCAAGGCGGTCGCGCTCATCGCGAAGTGGGTCGGCCGCATCATGTCGTTTTTGGACGCACTGACGCTTTCCATGCAGGCGTTGACAGTGCTCATGGGTTAATCACCGACTGGCTTCGAGGATACGAGGAACGAGTGCCGTGTTCAAACTGCTGAGCGCATTGCTGGTCGGATTCGGCCTGATCATGGCGGGGCCGAAACCGGGACCGCCGAAACGGCGTCCCGATGCGGGAAGTCAGGCCAATCTGGAGCGCCAGGCGCAGGAGATCGAGGACGCCTGGGCCAGTATGGAACCGAACAACTCGAGCCAGAACAGCAACGGATGGGCGTCTCCGACGGATCCCAACTATGGCAGCAACTGGCAGGGTATCGATCCGTCGCACCAGCAGAACCTGAACATGGATCAGCGTCGATCCCATATCCTATATGGAGAGTACTATCAGAACACGGACACCTGGGGCGGTGGCCACCAGTACGGCTCCGGAGTTCCGAACGCCACGGTGTTCCCGAAGGACTGGAACGAGACGCAGATCGAGCAGGCCATCAACGACGTCGCCCGAAACCCCGACCAGCGGCCCGTCCCGCGTAACGGTGAGAATGGCGACGGCGGGTACCTCATCACGGGAGTTCGCGACGGTGTCCTGATCGAGGTCCGCACCAACGCCGACGGTACGATCTGGCAGGCCAACCCGATCAGCGGGCCGGGGGTTGAACGCAATGACGCCAATGGCGATCCGCAACCGTTGTCATAGTCGCGGCGTGGCCCGTGTGGGCGTTTATCGAGGATGGCTGATATGAAGGATTTCGAGATCTACCGAATGTTCGGGCGATTGATCGGCGAGATCACGTCGCGACTGTCCGTTGAGGACGCGTACCTTCCGAAGCTGCATCGGCGCAACGGTGACACGAAGCAGAGCTTGGAGGCACTGCTGGCGGTGGTGCGAGAGCGTCAGACCCCGATCACCGCCGGCCAACGGCAGGCGTTCAACGAGTTGTGCGCCGCGTACGAGCTCTCCAGCGCCGGAGTCGGGAACCTGCGGGAGATCCCAGAGGCCGATCCCGAGACCGTTCGTGACGCCGCACGTATGGCGCGCGAACGGCTCAAGGAACGCATCGACGCCATGATGGACGCGTGGACCGCCGGATTCGACGAGCAGCACGCGCAGACTCTGCGGAACGTCGTCTGGGCCGGGGATCCCGCCGTCGGGTTGTACGACCTGTCCGCGAGCCTCGCGGCGAAGGGCATCGCGATGCCCGCCGCCGATCGCGACGAACTGCGCGACCTGCTCATGACCTTCGGCGAACCGCTCGACGCATGGATCAAGATCCCGGTCGGGTAGCGGGGTAGTTCCCTCCCGTGGCTCTGTAGGTCTTCCGGCTCGATGGGTGGATTTCCCCGTGCTGGTGGCCCCAGTCTTTCGGCTTGGTGGGTCTTCCTTGTGGTCGCGGCAGAACGGTGTGGTCTCGTACGTCGCCCCACCAAGCCGAAGTTGGATGCCAGCTGGGTGGGTGTTTGGGTGGTGGGTCGTGCGGTCATTCCGTCGGGTTTGGTTGGTCGTGGACTTTCGATTCTTGTCGGGTTCGGTTTGGTTCCCGGGCTCTTGGTTTGGTGGTTTCCTCTGCGGGGTGGCCCCAGTTTTTCGGCTTGGTGGGGCGGCGTGCGGAATCGCAGGGTGTGTCACTGGCGGGAAGGGAGACCCACCAAGCCGGGGGAGCCGGGGCAGGCGATGTCGTTTAGACATTGTCCGTTCGAGTCGACTGCGTGGTTGCGTTTCCCGGTTTGGTGGTCTTCCTCGTGGTCGCGGCAGAACGGTGTGGTGGCCAGGTGGGTGGGTGTGTGTTGGTGGGCCTTGCGGTTACTTCCGTCGGGTTTGGTTGGTCGTGGACTTTCGATTCTTGTCGGGTTCGGTTTGGTTCCCGGGCTCTTGGTTTGGTGGTTTCCTCTGCGGGGTGGCCCCA
>NZ_CBCRZX010000035.1:0-47868 GCF_965137155.1 Stackebrandtia soli | reverse complement strand
CTCCCCAACCGGCCCCCGCCCCGCCGACCGACGGCGTCCGCATGCGCTACCTCGGACACGCCGGAGTACTGCTCGAATCGCCGGACGCGTGCGTCCTCCTCGACCCGATCGCCGGATACGACGGCGACGGGATCGACCACGTCCGCATCACCGACCTGCCGCCGTACATCGACGCGATCGTGCTCAGTCACGCACACGCCGACCACGTCTCGATCGAGACGCTGCTTCAGTTGCGGCACAAGGTCGGCACCGTCATCGTGCCGGGAGCGGGAGGCGGCACCGTCCTCGACCCGGCGCTCGCCCCGATGCTGCGCGCCCTCGGCTTCGCGAACGTCGTCAGTTTGGGCGAGCTCGATTCGCACCGCGCCGGCGAGGGCCTGTCCGTGACGTCCGTCCCGTTCCTCGGCGAGCACGCCGACCTCGACATACGGGCGAAGATGGTGCCGCTCGTCGAACTCAACGGGCGCCGGTTCCTGTTCGCGACCGACACCGTCGTCATCGAACCGAAGCTGTACCACCGGATGGGCGACCTCGTGACCGACGTCGACGCCCTGTTCATCGGACTCGAATGCGTCGGCGCGCCGATGTCCTGGCTGTACGGAGCGCTGCTGGGCCGACGCCCGGATCGCGCCCATGACCGCACTCGGCGACTGTCGGGTTCGGACGCCGCGATGGCGGAGGTCCTCACGACGCTGACCCGCGCCAAGCACGTCTACACGTACGCGATGGGCTTCGAACCGTGGCTGCGCCACATGACCGGATCATCCTATGAGGATGACTCCGAGCAGGTGACGCAGGTCCGCGAGCTGGAACGCTCGCTGGCGTCGCAGGATGTTCCCTGCGAGATGCTGTACCTGCGTGGGGATCGACAGTGGTTATCGAGCGCCACCGCTTCGCCCCCGTCATCGAGGACGAGCTTCGACAACTGCGCGGCCTCGACAACTGGCACGGTCCGCTCGCCTTGGCCACCGACTGGATGGTCATCGTCGGTGTCATCGTCGCCTGTGAGCTGATGCTGTCGGGCTGGACGTGGTGGGTGGGCTACCTGCTCATCGCGTTGCCGATCATCGCGACGAGACAGCGCGCCCTGGCGACGTTGCTGCACGAGGCGGCCCATGGGGTGCTGACGCGGAACCGGCGCCTCGGCGTGCTCCTGGCGACCTGGCCCTCCGGCTATCTGATTCTTCAGAGCCATCGGACTTATCAGCGCAGCCATCTACGTGATCACCACGGCGCCTTCGGGAACCCGTACATCGATCCGGATCTGCGCGCGCACCTGGCGCACGGCCTGTACGAGCCGATGTCGGCCAGGACGTTCACGCTCAAATACCTGTTGGCTCCGCTGTTCGGAGTGCGCACGCCGCGACTGATCGCCGAACTGATCACGCAGCGGTTGTCCGGCACCCGCCGGGAGGTCCTCGCCGGGCTCGGGGTGGTCGCCTACTTCGCGGCCGTCGGAGGCGTCTTGTTCGCCTGTGGACTGTTCGACGTCTTCGTCGTGTACTGGCTGGTGCCGCTGTTCCTGGTGTTCCCGCTCGTCAACTGGTACATCGAGCTGCTGGAACACTTTCCGATGGTGGGCAATGAGTACGTCGACATTCTGACGAGCCGCCCGAGGGCGACCGGGCCGATCACCCGGCACCTGTTCGGCATTCACGGCGAGGGTTACCACCTCGACCACCACCTGTCCCCGAAGATTCCTTATTGGAACCTTCGGCGGGCTCACGAGATCAGAACGCGGGATGCCCGGTATCACGCGGCCGTCCTGGCGACGGCGCCGCCCGGTCGCGGCCTGCTGTGGCAGTTCCGGGACATGGCGCGGCAGGTCGGTCGAGCCCAATCCAACACCCGACTACGCGCCCAACTCGATTCGCTGACCGACGCCCCCACCCCGGTGCGAGCGGCGTGATCGAGACCCGCGTCAGAGCTGTGTGGACGTACCGTCCATCGCACCCCCCTCCGCCCGATCCGCTGGACGGGCACCGACAGACGGGAGCATTCCGTGACTGAACCAACCGCCGATCGCCAGCACGAGTACATCATCATCGGAGCGGGACCGGCCGGGCTCCAGCTCGCGTACTTTCTCGACCGCGCCGGACTCGACTACGTCCTGTTGGAAGCCAACAAGGTCGGTCATTTCTTCAGCGAACTGCCCCGACACCGGCGGCTGATCTCGAACAACAAGGTGCACACCGGGTACGACGATCGGGACATGAATCTCCGGTGGGACTGGAACTCCCTGCTGTCGGAGAACCTCGATCACCTCTTCACCGAGTACACCGATGAGTACTTCCCGTACGCGGACACCCTGGTTCAGTACCTGGCCGACTTCCGCGAACGCTTCGCGCTCAACGTCCGGGAGGAGACCCGGGTGGCGTCGATCGGTCGGGACTCCGACGGCGGTTTCGTCGTCTCGATCGAGGGTGGGGAGGTCCTGCGGTCCCAACGCGTCGTCGTGGCGACCGGACACACCGTCCCGCACATCCCCGACGTCCCAGGCATCGAGGCCGGCGAAGAGTACTCGACGATCTCGACCGACGCGAACGAGTACCGCAACCAGCGCGTCATGATCGTCGGCAAGGGCAACTCCGGCATGGAGACCGCGGAGGCGATCTTCGAGCACGCGGCGAGCGTCCACATGCTCAGCCCGAACCCCGTCCGGCTGGCCTGGAACACGCACCACGTCAGCGACGTCCGCGCCGTCTACAACAACGTGCTGGACTCCTACCAACTAAAAATGCAGAACACCATCCTGGACGCGAACCTCAGGCGGGTCGAACGCCGCGAGGACGGACGGCTCAACGTCGCGTTCACGTACAGCCACGCCAACGGCCAGGACTGGGATCTGACGGTGGACCGGCTCATCCTGGCGACGGGCTTCCGATTCGACTTCTCGATCTTCGACGACAGTTGCACCGTCAGCACCTGCCATGACGGACGCTGGCCCGCGATGACGAGTTCGTGGGAGTCGACCGACGTGCCCGGCCTGTACTTCGTCGGCACGATCATGCAGGCACGGGACTACAAGAAGTCCTTCTCCGGGTTCATTCACGGCTTCCGGTACAACATCCGATTCCTCAGCGAACTGTTGCGCGAGCGGTATCACGGCGAGCCGCGCGCCGTTGACGTCATCGAGTGCGACCCGAAGACACTCGCGGACGCCATCGTGGACCGAGCCGACAACGCCTCCTCCATGTTCCAGCTGCCCGCGTTCATGTCCGATGTGTACGTCCTCGATGGAGCGGACGGGATCGAACGGCACCGTGACACGACGGTCGCCTACGCCCTCGACCACGAGCCGTGGCGGAACCGGACGCTTTTGATCGCGACCCTGGAGTACGGCCACCTCCCCAAGGGGGCCGACCCGTTCAACTTCCCGCGCGATCCCCGCGACGGCACCACCAGTCAATTCATCCACCCGGTCCTGCGGCTGTACGTCGACGGCGAGCACGTCGACACCTACCACGTCCCCGAGGACCTGGAGAACGAGTGGAACAAGGACATGTACCTCGAACCGTTCCGTGAGGCCCTGGCGCGCATGCTGAACCGTGACGAGCGAATGGTGACGGCGTGAGGCCGGCGACCCGGGCGGTCCGGGCAGGCCGCACCACGGACGCCGTCCGGGATCTCTCCCCCGCGCTGCATCAGTCGTCCGTCTTCTACGCCGAATCCGTCGCGGAGGCGGTGCAGCTCGAAGACATGAGCGGTGGGGTCTCCAGCTACACGAGAACCTCGAATCCGACGACGATGCGGTTCGAGGGCGCCATCGCGGAACTGGAATCGGGGGAGGCGGCCGTCGCGACGTCGTCCGGCATGGCGGCGTTGACGCTGACCTTCCTGACGCTGCTCACCCCGACCGACCGGGTCGCCATCTCACCGCACAGCTACGCCGACACGCTCAGTGTCCTCGAAGAACTGTCCGCGCGCATCGGCTTCACGCTCGCGGTGTTCGATCTGTCCGCACCCGACGCCCACGACCGGTTGGCCGAGGTCGCCGCGACGCTCATCGTCGTCGAGTCACCGTCGAATCCGATGTTGCGCATGGTGAATCTGCCCGAAATGGCGGCCGTGGCGACCCGACTGGGGGCGAAACTCATCGTCGACAACACGATGGCGACACCGATCAACCAGCGCCCGCTCGAACTCGGCGCGGATCTCGTGATCCACAGTGCATCGAAGTACTTGACCGGTCATCACAACGTCATCGGAGGGGTCATCGTCGGCCATTCCGAGCTCGTCGATCGACTCCGCTACATGCGTACTATCACCGGCATCTGCCTCGACCCGCACTCGTCGTGGTTGTTGTTGCAGGGTCTGCAGACCCTCGCGATCCGAGTGGCCGCACAGAACGCGACCGCGACGCGCGTCGCGGCGTTCCTGTCCGCTCATCCGGGCGTCGACTTCGTCGCCTACCCGTCGCTGGCGGACGACGTCGCGATCGCCAACAACCTGACCGGCGGCGGCGGCGTCCTCACCTTCGGTCTACGAGCGGGTCGGGAGGCGATCACGTCGTTCCTCGAATCGTTGTCGCTGTGCCTGATAGCGGTGAGCCTCGGCGGCACGAAGACCCTCATCGAGGCACCCTCGCTCATGTCGCACGTTCAAGGGGGGCCGGACAACAAGTCGCTGAGCGTCATCCCGGAGAACGCGATCCGCTTGTCCGTCGGGCTTGAGGACGCCCAGGACATCATCGACGACCTGGCCGCCGGGCTCGACCCGAACGCGGGAAAGGAACATCCATGATCGACACTCCAATGGCAATCGCGGTACCGACCGTGATCGCCGAGGTCCTCGGGCTCGACACGGTCGACGCCACCGCCGACCTCCGCAACGACCTCGGCATCGATTCACTGACCGGCACGTACATCGTCGCCAAGTTGCGCACCGAGTTCGGCCTCCGCGTGCCGCTGCCGACACTGCTCGACTCCGCCACGGTCGCCGACTTCTCAGCGACCGTCGGCGCCCTCGCCGGGGACACGGCGTGACCGCGAAGGCCCTACTGACGTTCGACTTCACCGGTGTCGACGCCGACCGAACGTTCACCGGGCTCATCCCCACCGAACACGTCGGCGCCGTCCATCGGATCGATCCATTGACGGCCCAGTTCACCCGAGCACTGTCCCTGGAAGAACAGGCGGACGTGATCGTGGACGGCGCCCCGTCACCCCGCCTCGTCCTGGCGTTCTGCTCCGCGGCGACACTCGCGACGATGGTCGCCGTGCGGCTCGGCGAACGCGACGGGACGGCCCCCGGCGTCATTCTCGCCGACCCCTATCTGGTGTCGCGGGCCCGCGTCGGGGAGGAGTTCGCGGCACTGCACCGAAAACTCGGCGGCGATCCGGGCACGCGCGTCTCCGAACTGCCGGAGATGGAACGTCACCTGACGGACCGGAGACCAGACCTGATCGCCGAATGCGGCGGCGAAGAGGTCGCCGACGTCGCCGACTACCTACTCGACCGGTACCGGTCGTGGCTGCGGTTCCTGTCCGCCAGCGCCGATGCGGGTACGGTGGTCGACGCCCCGCCCATCACCGTCATCTCGGACAAACCGGATCCCGTGGCGGGACTGACGACCGACCCCGCGACCGTGACGACGATCCGCTGCCCGACCGGCCGAGGCGCACCCGAGCTGGCGGCCGCCGTCGCGCGACTCGTGAATGGCTGAACGACGTCTCGAAGCCCGTCGCTATACTTGACCGTTCGTGTGCGCCGGGCGGTCCGCCCGTGCGTTGAGTCCCGTTTGCGTGAGGAGCAGTGGCATCGACCGCCGTGATATCGCCGTGATCGCGGCCGAGGTGGCCACCGCCGTCGACCTCGCCGAGGGCCCCGCTGGAGTCCTCGATGTGCTGCGGGCCGTGGCCCGCCACGAACCGATCGCCGTTCGCGACGTCAGTCGCCACGCCGAGCTGCCCGTCCCGATCGTCGCCGCGATCTGCAACGAGTTGCGCCGGCGGAACGTCGTCGACTCGCAGCGTCCGGTCCGGTTGACCGAATCAAGCCGTTCCGCATTCGCCGTCGGCGGCTGGCAGGACGGCGGCCGCTGCCCGACTTGCGACGGGCGCGGCATCGTCGTCCCGGCCGAGCTAGAGGCGATCGGCGATGAACTGGACCGGCTCGCCGAGGCGATGCCAGAGGCCAAAGTAGAGCTCGACCAGACACATTGCACCGTCGACACGAAGTTGCGTCGCGTCATGCTGATGGCGGAGCTCGGGTTGTTGACGAAGCGCATGGTCTTCCTGGGCGACGACGACCTCACGTCCCTGTCCGTCGCCCACGCCCTCAGCCTCACCGGCGAGACTCCCTCGATCACGGTCGTCGACGTCGACACCGACGTGCTCGCGTTCATCGCCGAGCAGGCCAGAACCCTCGGTGTCCACATCGACACCGTCGAGCACGACCTCGTCAAGCCGCTGCCGGAGGCACTGCTCGGTGCGTTCGAGCTGGTCTTCACCGACCCGCCTTACACGATCGCGGGCGCGGAGCTGTTCCTCTCCCGTGCCGCGTCGGCGCTCGCGCCCCAGATCGGGCATCACATTCTCTTCGCGTTCGGGGCGCGGCGTCCGTCCGAGACCGTCGCGGTGCAACGCATCATCGGCGAACTCGGTTTGGCGGTGCGGTCCCTGCAACCGAACTTCAACGATTACGTCGGCGCCGGGATTCTCGGTGGCACGAGCCACATGTACCACCTGCGGACCACCGACGAGACGGCGCCGCTCATCGTGGGCGAGCACGAGGGGCCGCTGTACAGCGCGGACGGGCGGGCCGCCGCCGTCCGCCGATACCAGTGTGTCCAATGTAAGCACATCGAGCCGGTCGGCCCCGGCGAGCGCTACCCGCGCATCGCCGACCTGAAGCAGGCCACGTGTCCACAGTGCGGTTCGGAGAAGTTCCGTCCGCTGTCTCTGAACGAGCGCCCGAAACGGTGAGCATGAGCCATGTGATTCGACCGGCCGACGAGCACGACGTCGACGGCATTGTGGACTTCGAGATCGAGATCGCGAAGATCTCCTTCGGGGACGAGGCGATCACCGATCCGGCCGTGCATCGCAAGCGAGTGGTGTCGGCGCTCGGCAAGAGTGGCGAGATCATGCTCGTCGCGGGCGAGCCGGGAACCCCGCCGTTGGGTTGGGCGTGGTTGTCGGGTCGCCGGAATTCGTTGACGGGGGCGCATTACGGGAACTTTCGGTCGCTGGCCGTCGGTGACCATCCCGACCGCGCGGAGATCGGTGAGGACCTGCTGGCCGAGGTGATCCGGCTCTGCCGGGCCGACGACATCGGGGAACTGGTCGGCAAGGTTCACGCGACGAACCTCCCGATGCGGGCGTTGTACCGCAAGTTCGATTTCGAGGCCGTGCATCTGACGATGCGGAAGCGTCTCGACGGGGACGACACGTGATCGGCACCGCTCATTTCGGCCGGCAATGGACGTCTCATGACTTGCGCTGACGTGCGACTCGTGTCGTATCCGTGCGATCGGGGCCGGTGATGGCGGCTCCGATCAAATGCGTCGTATGGGATCTCGACCGCACCCTTCTGGAGGGTGTGCTGCTCGAATCGGCCGACGCGAGGCACAGTCCGACAGTACGCCCCGGCATGGCCGAGGTGCTGTCCACACTGCATGAACGCGGGATTGTGTCGAGTGTGGCGAGTCGGAATCCTCCCGAGCTCGCCGCCTCCGCGGTCGCGGCCGTCGACTGGCCGACGCCGCTGCTGGCCCCGCAGTTTGGCTGGGGCGCGAAGTCGGCGTCGATCCGTCGGATCGCCGACGAACTGAACATCGACGTCGACGCGATCGCCTTCGTAGACGACGATCCGTACGAGCGGGCCGAGGTCGCCTCGGCTCTGCCGGACGTGATGACGCTGTCGCCCGACGATGTCGTCGGCGCGTTGACCTGGCCCCGTCTTCGTCCCGAGACCGTGACGGACGAGGGTCGACGTCGCGCGGAGAGCTACCGGGACGCGCGGCGCCGCACGGAGGCCGCACAGGATTTCGCGGGTTCCCGCGAAGAGTTCCAATCGTGGGCGGGAACGGTGCTCACAATCCGGTCGGCGACGACCGACGACGTCGCGCGGCTGGCCGAACTATCGGTGCGCACCAACCAGTTCAACTCTCGCGCCAGCAGTCTGTCTGCGGGGAGCTTCGAGGAGCGGATCGCCGACGACACCACGACCGTCGCCTGTATCGGCTTGTCCGACCGTTTCGGCGACGACGGGACCATCGGCGGGGTGGTGATCGATCGTGGCGCGAAATGGACGGTCGAGTTGATCATGATGTCGTGCCGGGCGATGGGGCGCGGCGTGATCGAGGCGATGCTGGCGTGGATCGACCGGTTCGCACAACAGTCGAATGTGGATGACATCGTGGTGCCGCTGCGCGTCAACGACCGCAACGTGCCGCTGCGTTTGTCGCTGGTCGCGGCGGGATATCGCGCCGCGACACCGGAACCGGGGGCGGAGGCGTTGTTCCGGCGTCCGGTGCCGACCGAACCGGTGACGCTCGAAACCTGGGTGACAGTCGAAAGTGGGGGGACATGATCGAGGAGCTGCGGACACTGCTGGCTCACCTGACCGCGCGCGACGAGCTGGGCCGGATCGGAGCGGACGTCGCTTTGTTCGGTGAGGACGTCGGCCTCGACTCGTTGACGGGAATGCGCCTGCTGCAAGAGGTCAAGGACCGGTACGGCGTCGACGTCGCCGCCGAGGACTTGAACCTGGACGCCCTCGCGTCCCTCGGCGCGCTCGCCGCGTTCATCACCATCCATCGACCGGACCCGATGGCTGGCCTGTCGATCATGCGCGAGATCGAGGCGTACACGCCGAAAACGCTGTATCTCGTCGACGCCACGTACACGGACGCGCCGCTGCTGTCCGATATCGACGGTCTCACGCGGGCCGCGCGGGCCGCCGTCGACTCCGCCGGTGGCCATGTCCTCAGCGACAACCACGTCGTGTTCCCCAACGGCGCGATCACGCTGATCATGATCCTCGCCGAATCCCACCTGAGCGTGCACACCTGGCCCGAGGAGAGCCGCGTCGCGATCGACCTGTTCAGTTGCGGCATGATCGACGGCCGCGCGGTCATCACCGAACTCAGTGCGGCGCTGGCGATCCCCGATCCCGACATCAGGGCCATCGACCGGGGCTGATTCGCCGCCCCTGGATCCATCAGTCCCTTGTGCACTTTTGGAGGCGGCCCTCGCCAGGTCAATCGGGGCATCGACATCGCGTCTTGCCCCAACACGATGGCCGACACCGATACGCGGGCGATCCGCCCGTCTTCCAACGCCACGTCCGCCCATTCTCCTCGAGGAATCGACGCTCCCCCCGAGGATCGATGCGGCGGCAATGTCCGCCGCTGATCACATCGCCGGGAGCGAACTGCGCGTCGTCGAACGCCACACCGCGCTGAGGCTTCGCGACCCAGGTGACGTCCCGACCCGCGCTTCGCTCACCCGGAAATGACAGGGTCGGCCATTAGAGTCGGACCATGACCGAACCGGCCCACCCCGAGCGCTCTCCGCGGGCGCTCGTCGCCGAGGCCCGCGATAAGTACGGGGACGGCGTCATCGTGCGCTGGTGTGCGGATCTTCTGCGGGGCAGGGTATCTCCGTCCGATCCGGACTCGCCGTCGCTCGGTTGGATCGGTGGGCGACACGCGCTGTCCGAGCTGCGCGTGGGCCGTATCGCGGAGCGCGGCCAGGACTACTGGATCCGAACCTGGGCGGCACGGGCATTCCTGTACGTGTGGGGTCCGGAGGCGATCCCCGCGGTCTGCGCCGGGCTGAGCGATCCGGCGTGGCGAGTCCGAGAGATGTCGGCGAAGGTCGTGCGGCTGAGGGAGATCGGCGAGGCCGCGGACCTGTTGCCCGAGCTCGCCGACGACGAGACTCCGCGCGTCCGGGTCGCCGCGCTCCGCGCCATCCCGGTGGTCGCGGAAGCCGAAGCGGCCGAGGCGATCCGGGGCCGCCTGGACGACGATGACGACTCGGTCCGGGACGCGGCCGAGACCGCGTTGGCCCGACTGTCCGAACGCCTCGATCGGGAACTATGACGTCGGTACCGGTGCGGCGACCACAAACTCTGTCGATTTGGACTCCACACAAGATGAGGACACCATGAAACAACAGGTGCACTTCGTGACACTCGCGACCGCCGACCTCGACGCCACTCGCGCCTTCTACGGAAGCCTCGGGTGGACGTCGACCGTGGACGTCGAAGGCGAGATCGTCTTCTTCCAGGCGGCATCGGGTCTGCTGTTGGGATTCTTCGACGCCACGAAGTTCGACCAGGATCTCGGCTCTACATCAGACACCTCGACGATCTCCGGGGTGACGTTGTCCCACAACGTCGACAGCCCCGCCGCCGTCGAGGAGCTCGTCGACGCCATGCGGGAAGCCGGTGGGACGGTGGTCAAGGAGCCGCAACCGGGTGCGTTCGGCGGGATCTACCACGCTCACGTCCAGGACCCCAACGGCGTGATCTGGGAGATCGGGCACAATCCGCATTGGAGCATCGACGAGGACGGCACGGTCAGGCTCGGCTGACCATCCTGGGACGGGCCGAGCACGTCACGGCGTCTCGGCCGTGTACGTCGTCGCCAGACCACTGGGGACACACCCGGTCACGTAACCGCCGACGGCGCCGAGTCCGCGAAGGTACACCAGCTCGGCCGCACCGCCCTGAACCACATGGACTCTCGTGTCCATATTGTCTAACCTTACGACCTAACCACAGACGGTCAAGGAGTCTCGCGAGATTTCGGGGAGGTACTCCTCCCACTCGCGGTCGGTCAATCCACGTCCGACCCGGTCGCAGACGGCAGAGTGGGGGTCCCGCAAGAAACCAAAGTCGAAGATGTACGTGACTGCGCTTGCGGAAACCGCGAACTCCCGACCATCGGAGGAGAACTGGATATCGTCCACGGCTTTGCTGATAGACAGCTCATATACCACCATGGCCCGATCGATATCCCAGACGGCAACGCGGCTATCAGATCCATCGGCCATCTCCACAGCGATGAAGTTGTCATCGGAGGAGAAACTAAACGACTCCACATCGGCTCCGCTCAATTCCGGGTTCAGGTCGCGCGCCGAGATCGTGTGACGTTCACCGGTTTCAACATCCCATATGTTGAGGCTGCCACCGTACCCGTCAGCCAAAGCCGATCCGTCATGACTGAACAAGAGCTCACCACTCCATACCCCGTGATTTCCTTTTAGGACCTTCTTGAGTTCGCTGGTGCGGACGTCCCACAACCGCACCGACCGTCCGTCAATAGTGGCGAGAGTCGTAGCGTCATCGCTGAGACTCAGCGACCACACGCCGTTTTCGTGACCGGGGAAACTCATGATCATTTCGCCGGTACGAGTGTCCCAGACGCGGGCAGATCCATCACTAGTTGCGGATGTGGCACTCGCCAGAAGCCTGCCGTCGCCACTGAAATCGAGTATGTCCACCGGCACTTCCTGATCGGGCAGAGTGGCGAGCAGTTCGCCGCTCGAGCTGTCCCACAGATCGATCTCGCCCCCGCCCTCGGTATGCGACACGACTGTCGCCACTGTGGATCCATCGGGACTGAGCTCACTGAACGATCCAGACCGCTCAGAGTAGTGGGAAGGTGCATCAACCAGGCTGCCTGGCTCGGTGGGAAAATTCCAGACCGCCGTGCCATCGTCGTTGGTGGCGGTCGCTTGGGATAGATCATCGGCAAGTTCGGGTTTCCAACTAAGCCTTGAATCGAGCGTCCAGCTCGGAGCCGGCAGCGCTTGCTCTAGATCCCACAACTGGATGCCACTTTCCGTGCCTGCCACGAGAATCTCGCTTCCGGGCCACAGCTCAAGGTCACTGACGTCGCGAGCCGGGACCTGGGCGACGAGGTCGAGGGTTTCGGCATCCCATACACCGACGAAGGTTCCGTACCCCAGTGCGAGCAGCCTGTCGACTCGACTCACCACATCAAGCCCTTCGTATGATCCCGGAATCTGTGGTGCGGCCATCCCATTGGCTATGTCGAGATAACACCCTCTGTCCGTGCATGCATGGTAACCGTCGGCCGAGTCGTTCCACAAAGCCGTTACAGACTCTGCGGAACCAGTCGACCATGAGTCCACCTCCCGTCCGCTATCGATACTCCATCGTCGAATGTTGCCTGTGAGGTCTCCGGTCAGGAGGCCGGCCCCATCTGTGGTGAAGGCCAAGGTATTGATCGTCTCATCCTTGCCGGCTTCCAGCTGGAGGAGTTCTTTACCGGAATCGCTGTCCCAGACCCAGGCCCGATTCTCGTAATAGCTTGCACCAGCCAGCATCGAACCGTCCGGGCTGAATTTCAGAACAGAGATCCCGGCCTCAATCCCGTCCCCGACGATCATTTCTTGGTCATGCGAAGCGGTGTTCCAGATTCCGATCCCCTCCCTCACATTGGCGGCGAGGCGTGACCCGTCCGGGCTGAACTCGAGATTCGCGGCAGTCCCAACAGGAGCTTCCCCGTTGAACGGTGTCGACTTCCAGGTCTCGGTGTCCCACAAGGTCATTGCTCCGGTATCTGATCTCGAGGCAAGCTGCGAGCCATCGGCGCTGAAGGCCACGGCAACCGAATCCAGCGCGTCCGGATCGGGAACCAGACCGATGGAGGCGTCATCCACCGCGGTGGTCATCGCGGCGAAGGCTTTGTCACTGTTGTCGAGCTTCCATGCCGCGGCAGCGAGAAGCTTCGCGAGTTCTCCGTCGGTGCCCAGCTGCTTGGCGCTTTCGGCGGCGAGTTGGTCTGACAGAACACTGTTGCGCTGCCGCGTGAGTTCTTGATTGGCGTCGAGAACCTGTCCCACCATGATCGAGGCGAGCACCACGAGGGCCACAAGACTCGATGTCACCACACGCCTGACCCGGCGGCGTCGTCCAGAGCGGCTTCGGGACGCTTCCAGGAAGGCTTCGGCGCAGCCGTCCGGTGGGTTGAACCGCTTCGTGTCCTCATTCCACACATGACGACGCTCGTGCTCAACCGCTTCCAGTCGCGTTCCGCGGTACAGGAAGGACGAGTCCTCAGCTCCGGCACGCCACTCAGCCGCGTCATCAATCCATTGTGACCAGAGAGCCAGGCTCTCCCGTTCGGGCTCCATCCACTCTCGCAACCGGCGCCAATGCACCAAAAGCACGTCATGGGCGATCTCCGCCGTGGTCGCATTCTTGACGACCAAACGTTCGGCGGTAGCCCTCTCCAGTACCGTGTCGGCGTTGCCGTCGACGGCGAATAGTTCCTGGTATGTGGCCGGTCGCCTGGTCAGCCTTCCGTCTCCGGAGACCGTGGTCATGAGCCGGAAGAGGTCGTGTGCCGTCTTCTTGTCGTCGGGATCAAGCGTGGAATAGAAGCTCTCGGCGCTGGCCTGCACCGCCTTGGAAACTCCCCCGAACGACAGATAAGCGCGTCGGGTAAGGCGGTCACCATCGCGGCGCCGCCAGGTCATCAACATCGCCTGCGACAACAACGGCAGCACCGCCGGCCCGATATCACCGTCACCTGTGGAACTGTGCAGGCCGGCAAGGATGTCGTCCGCAAGCCCCTTCTCCAGTTCGATGCCCGCAGCGGCAGCCGGGCCCGTGATGACCTGCCGCAGCTCATCAACGCTCATCGGGCCGACAACGAAAGCGTTGTCCTGCAATGCCGGGATCAGCTCGCGGTAGTTGGCGCAACGATCGACGAAGTCACCACGCAATCCAAGAACCACCAGCCCCGATGATTCGGACCCGCCCGCAGCGATCGATTCGATGGCGACGATGAAGGCCTTGCGTTCGGTCTCATCGTCGACAAGGGTGAAGAGCTCCTCGAACTGGTCCACCACCAAAATCAATCGAGCCGGTTCATCACGACCGCTGTCCGGCATCAGATCTCGTACGAGATCGTGTGCCTGTTCCGGCGCGTCACGCAGTGCGCCAAGCAGCTGATCGGCTTCGGCTCCACTCACCGATGCCAGATGGCCCGCCAACCGCTCCATAGGGGCCGTTCCGGGGGTCATGACCCGGTGCGGCCATTCATCGGCACCCGGTACCGGACACCGACCGGCGGAGACGGCCGGAATGAATCCGGCGTGCAAAAGCGACGACTTCCCGGCTCCCGAAGCGCCGGTCACCACCAGGATCCCGCCCGAGTACAGCGACGAAGCAGCCCGGTAGACGACCTCCTCGGTCGAGCGCTCTCGTCCAAAAAAGACAGCCGCTTGGTCTTCCTGGAACGACGACAAGCCACAATAGGGAGCCTGGCCGTGCCAATCGATATCGACGGGTTCTGGTTGCCTCTCTTGGTTTTCCACGTGCCGGAGGATCCGCCAGGTCAACTCCCGGTCGGCCTCCTGGCGAGTCTCGATCCGTTCGAGTCGGCGCAACGCCTCATCGACGCCCCCGCTGATACGGATCAGCAGCGGCCTGAACTCCACATGGTCGACCGCCAGCGCGCGCAACTCGGTCAGGATCGCCCCATCACCCTCCTTGATGGCCGCCGCAACGACTTCGGCTACCGCGTCCGTCTTTTCGAATAGGTTCGCGATCCCGGTACGAAGTTCACTGGCGAACTCGGTGTTCTCGTACAGCAACTCGTCGAAACGCTGTTCCAACGCTGCTGCGACGACCTCCTCCGCTACCTGCTCACCCTTGTCAGTCTTGAGTCGATCGACGATCCCGGAGACCACACTGCTGAGAGCTTGACCTCCGATGCCACCCAGCACGCCGACGGCGGCCACCGCAATCGTTCCCGCTCCCGTCGCGGCAGCGGCGATCGGGGCACAGGCGCCCGCGCAAAGCATCGCCGTCAACGTTGGACGCGCACCGGACCGCACCACACCGACAGCACGTCCAACCGCACTGCGAATCCCGGCACGCATTCTAGAAATGACATGTTCATCCGAAGGTACAGACCCCATGTACTTACGGTAGCGGATTCCGTTGGGGCACAGGGATCACCGAGCCATGTACGAGCCCGTGCCACCTTCATGGAGGGTCTTTCGGGAAGGCATTGCGGTTGCGCCGCAAGATCCGTATAGCTCCCGTTTGGACGTTCACGCGGACGTCGATCTGTAGTCACGAGTCGAGTTTCACGGCTTGGTGGGGAGGCCCCTCCTGCCAGTGCATTACCTTGCGATCTCGTACACCGCCCACCAGGCCGAAACCGACTTAGGACGCGATAGTCGGCCCAAGAGCACGCGAACGCGGAAGACAGAGCACCCGAAGGGCACCACATTCCGGGACCGTCGACTTGAGGCACTCTCGCTCATTAGCACGAACGCCATAATCTGTCCTCTTTGGAGGCACTATGCCGGCGTCTCGGCCGTGTACGTCGTCGCCAGACCGCTGGGGACGCACCCGGTGACGTAACCGCCGACGGCGCCGAGTTCGCGAAGGTACGCCAGCTCGGCGGCACCGTCGCCGCTCGCGAAGGTTCGCGTCCTCGTGGTCATGGCGCGCGCGACGACCGCGTTTCGCAGCGTGGCGGCTCCCGTGAACAGATCGATCAGGGTCTCGTGTTCGTTGTCGCGCACGGCCTCCAGGACCTCGTCCATGAATCCGGCGACGCCGCCCCACTGGTCGAGCACCGCCTGCCGGTTGTGCAGGAGCATGTCGACGGTGCGGTCCGGGTTCGTGCCGGCGACGCGAGTGCCATCGCGAAAACTTCCGGCCGCGAGCGCCGTCACCGTCGGGGCCATCGGCGAGGCCGCGGCGGCTCCCGCGAGCGCCCCGGCGAGGACGTGCGGAATGTGCGAGGACAGCGCGACGGTCTCGTCATGCCGTTCGGCGTCGATGACGATCGCCTTGGCGCGCATGACATCGGTGACGAATCCGACGAGGCTCCGCAGGGGCTCGATGAGGATTGTCGATGGTGGACATAGCACCCACGGCGCGTCGGTGAACAGGTTCGGGTCGGCAGCGGCGAGGCCCGAGAGTTCGGTACCCGCCATGGGGTGCCCGCCGATGAACCGTCCGGCCAGTGAGGAGGCTGCGGCGAGGACGTCGGTCTTGGTGCTGCCGACGTCGGTGACGACTCCGCCGTCGTCCATGCTCGCGGCGATCGCGTCGAAGCCGCCCCGGATCGCGTCGAGCGGCGCCGCGCAGACGATGAGATCGCGACCGATGACGGCGGTGCCGACGTCGGCGGTGAACGGTAGACCCAGACGTGACGCGATCTCGGCCGTCCCCGGGTCGGGATCGCACCCGATGACGTCGATCCCGGCGTCGTGTGCCCGGCGCAGGATCGAGCCTCCTATGAGCCCGGTGCCGATGACGGCGATGCGGCGAAACGCCTCCACGATCGCTCCCCTTCCTCGTGTTCGGGGGAAGCATCGCACGACCGACCGCTGTGACGTGGGGGCACCTCGCGTGTCGCCCGGTCGTGTCGGCGTCGTCCCCTACCCTGACCGGATGAGTGTTGCGTTGGCCCGGCTGCGGAGTCTGTGTTCGGCGCTGCCGGAGGCCGTCGAGGGCGTCACGGTGCACCACCCGAGTTTCAACGTGAGAGGGAAGACCTTCGCGCTGTGCACGGATTCCCCGGAGCCGGACCTGTGGATCAAGTCCACTCTGGGCGATCAGGCGGAACTGATCGCGACGGACGCGACGCGATACTTCAAGCCCCCGTATCTGGGACCGCGCGGTTGGGTCGGCGTCCGTGTTGACGGCGCCGACTGGTCGGAGGTCGCCGAGCTCGTCACGGACGCCTACCGCCTCGCCGCCCCAAAGCGCCTGATCCGCCAACTCGACGACCCCAGCTGAGCAGATCGCGTCGGACCTCGATTCCTGACTGAGGCCATTCCAACTTCCGCTTGGTTGGTCAAATGTCGGAAACAGGCGTGTTTTCGCAATTTGCCCAACCAAGCGGAACTTTTGACCAACCAAGCGGAACTTTTGACCAACCAAGCGGAGTGGACGGTGGGGGGACGGTGGTCGAACTGATCGGGCGTCGATGATCGGCGCGGAAGGGAACGATCCCCTCGCCGCGACGGATGAACCGTGCCGCAAGGGGATCGGACGTAACCAGGGCTGGGGCGTACTACCAGGTGACGGGGAGCTTCTCGACTCCGTACACGATGGAGAGTTCGCGGAACGTCAGGTCCTCGAACGGCACCGCGAGGCGAAGGTTGGGGAAGCGACGCAGCAGCGCCGGGTACGCCATGCGCAGCTCCAGGCGACCGAGTTCGGCGCCGACGCACCGGTGGAGGCCGTAGCCGAAGGCCACATGGGACGGCAGCGGACGGTGCGGCTGGACCTGGTCCACGTTGACGCCGAGCTTCGGGTCGCGGTTCGCGCCCGACAGCGAGCACAACGCGAGCTCGCCGGCCTTGATCGTGTGCCCCGCGATCTCGACGTCCTCGAGCGCGACGCGCGGGAACGCGACCTGGACGACCGTCAGGAACCTGAGCAGCTCCTCCACGACCGCGTTGACGTCCTTATCGGACCCGTCGCGGACGAGGGCCGCGTGCTCGGGCTCCGTCATGAGGTGCAGCGCGCCGAGCGCGAGCATGCTGGCGGTCGTCTCGTGCCCGCCGATCAGGATGCCGTCGGCGAGGCCGGTCAGCTCCTCGTCGCTGATGTTGTCGCCGTGCTCGCGGACGAGCATGCCGAGCAGGTTGTCGCCCGGGTTGCGGCGCTGCTCCTTGACGAGCTCCGACAGGTAATCCAATGTGTCCTGCACGGCGGCGAGGCAACCCATGATGTCGCCGAGGAAGTCGAAACGCGACTCGGACAACTTCTGGAACTCGGCGCGGTCCGGGTACGGGACGCCGAGCAGCTCGCTGATGACGAGCGACGGGATCGGCACCGCGAAGAGGTCGACGATGTCGACGGGCCCGCCGGTGGCGGCCATCTCCGCCTCCATCGCGTCGAGGCGCTCCGTGATGATCGCGTCGATGCGCGTCTCCAAGCGGCGGAGCCGACGCATCGTGAACTCCGGCGTCAGCATCTTGCGGAGCCGGGTGTGGTCGGGGGGATCGGTGAAGCCGAGGCCGCCGGGGTTCATCTCGGCGAGCATCTCCAGGCCGTCACCGGCGGTCAGTTTGCTGTAGTCGTTGGAGAACCGGTCGGAGTCGCCCAGCACCGCGCGCGCGTCGTCGTAACGCGTCAACAGCCACACCGGCGGCCCGATCGGGTATTGGAGCCGACTGATCGGCTCCTCCATGCGCCGCTTCGCCAGTTCCGGCACGGGGCTCAGGCCCTCGCGCTGAAACATCACGAGGGTGAAGGGTTCTTCTTCCGACATGGGTGGTCCTCATCGTTATGAAAGGGGTCGAACTCAACCTGCCAACGTACGTGTTCAGCCTGCCAGACGCCATGGCGGAGCCGCACCGACCTGCATCACAAAGCGGCCCTGAGTTAACCCTGAGATCGTCTCCTACCGGTGAGTAATGCCCACCGTTCAACGCCTGCCGAACACGGGCGCACAACGCGGCCCACCTGGCACCCTGTGTGGCAACTCACGCGCCGCCGAACCCCTGAAATGACGTGGTGGGGCCCGGTCAGCGGGACAGCCCGAGACCCGTCGTCTCCAGCCATCCACCCTCGGTGAGGAAGTCGAGCACCCGGTTCACGGCCTCGTCGATCGACAGTTCCGAGGTGTCGACGGTCAGGTCCGCGTCCTCGGGAACCTCGTACGGGTCGGAAACGCCCGTGAACGATTCCAGGACGCCCGCGCGGGCCTTCGCGTACAGACCCTTCCGGTCGCGCTCCTCGCACACCGCGATCGGCGTGGCGACGTGTACGAGCACGAAGTCGCCGCCCGCCTCGGCCGCCATCTTCCTGGCCGCCTCACGCCCGGCGGCGTACGGGGCGATCGGGCAGCACACGGCGACGCCGTGATGGTGCGCGACCTCGGCCGCGACGAAACCGATCCGACGGATGTTGAGGGCGCGGTCCTCTGGTGAGAAGCCGAGCTTCGCCGACAGCAGCCGTCGCACGACGTCGCCGTCGAACAGGGAGACGGTGCGCTCGCCGGATTCGAGGATGGCGTCGTAGACGCCGCGCGCGATGGTCGACTTTCCCGAGCCGGACAGGCCGGTGAGGAACACGACGACGCCGCGCTTGCGGCGTGGTGGCTTGGCGCGCCGCAGTTCGGCGGCGACGGCGGGCGGTGTGTGCCAGTCCGGGAGACCGAAGCCCCGGTCGAGCATGTCGTTGATCTCCGCGGTGCCCATCGGGTGCCGGCGGAAGGGCGGCTCGACCTCGTCGATCGCCCGCCACTGTCCATCTCGGACGTCATAGCAGAGTTGGCGCGGAAGCATGACGCGAATGCCCGATCCGCCCGCGAAGGTGCGCCCCATCGCCAGCAGGTGCGTGGCTCCGTACGCGGCCGCGACGCGCGCCGACAACAGGCCGTCGCGTACCTCGTCGCCGCGCTTCGACAGCGGGACGGCGACGATCGTGGACGCGGGCAGGCGGTCCCGCGCCGCGAGGATCGATCTCACGAGCGCCGACGGTGTCAGTCCGGCGCTGCCGAGATCCGCGACGGGGATCAGGATCAGCACGTGGGCGTTGAGGGTGTGCGCGGCCCGGGAAATCTCCGCCAATTGTGGACGGTGAAGCGGTCGGTCGGCGATGACGCCGAGCACTCTGGAACCGGTGAGGCTCTGCCGCACCTGCACGGGCGTGGACCGGAGCTTCCTAAAGGGACCTTGCTGGACCTCGCCGATGCGTCGCACCGGTCCCCCGACCAGGACGTGCCCGTGCGGAGCCGGCGTCATCTCGACCGCGTCGACGGCGGCGACCGGCGCGCCCTCGGGATCGGTGAGCACCAACACGCGCTGCAGCGGCGAATCCGGCCGCAGCGACTCGACGAGGGCCTCCGGTACCTCCAATGTGACCGGTGTCGGCCACGGCGTCCCGTCCGACAGCGTGCCCGAGGCGAGCACGGACTCGACATCGGTCTGTCCGAGGAAACCGCGCAGCGGCTCGTACGCGCCCGCCAGCAGCAGTTCGAGATCGGCCAGCTCATGCGAGCGTGGGGTGTAGGCGGGCGCGTTGGCCAACACCTCGTCGGGCAACACCCAATCGGAAACCACGCCGCATCCCCTTTCGAAGGCACAACACTCACGTCGGCGCGTCCAGTCTCCCAGGCGCCACCGTCAAGTTAGCCGACCGGTCCGACGCGTGATCGCGCAGCCACGTCGCGTTCGTTGGCGCCGACCGGCGCNAACGAGGCGATCCACACCGTACGGTTACGGGGCGCTACTCGAAACGACGCGGCGTGCCGTTAGGCTTCGGCTGGACAGCGCGGTCCGCATAGCCCGATCGACATCCTTGGAGTGACCCGTGGATGCACAGACTGTGGACATCGACGCCAAACTGCGCGCGGACATCCGGCGGCTCGGCACTTTGCTGGGCCACGGGCTGACCCGCCAAGAAGGACCGGAGCTGCTCGACCTGGTCGAGCGAGTGCGTCGTGCCGTGCGCACCGACGCCGACGAGGCCGAGGAGCTGCTCGCCGGGCTCGACGTGACGACGAGCAAGAACCTGGCGCGCGCGTTCTCGCTGTACTTCCACCTCGCCAACATCACCGAGCAGGTGCATCGCGCTCGTGAGCTGCGACGACGGCGTGCCGTCGGTGGGGGTTGGCTGCGGGAGGCCGCCGCCGAGATCCGGGCGGAGGGGCTGCCCGCGGAGACGATCGCGCACGCGGCGCGGCGCCTCGACGTCCGTCCGGTCTTCACGGCCCACCCGACGGAGGCGGCGCGTCGGTCCATTTTGACCAAGCTGCGGGAGGTCGCCGACGTGTTGGACGTCGAGGCGGCCGACGCGGCGCTGACCGGACACGTCGACACGGAGTCCACCGACGAGCGACTGTCCGAATTGATCGATCTGTTGTGGCAGACCGACGAGGTCCGCGCCGAACGGCCCGCACCGTCCGATGAGGCGCGGAACGCCGTCTACTACCTGACCGACCTGTACGCCGACGCCGCGCCGCGAGTCCAGGCCGACCTCGCGCGGACCCTGGTCGAGCTCGGCGCGAACCCGTCGCTGACGGACACCCCGCTGCGGTTCGGGACGTGGATCGGCGGCGACCGTGACGGCAACCCGTTCGTGACGCCGCAGGTCACCGAGAACATCCTGCTGTTGCAGCATGAGCACGGCATTCGGGCGGCGGAGGCGGCGCTGGACGCGTTGATCTCGGAGCTGTCGATCTCGCGGCGGTTGCGCCCGGCGAGCCCGGAGTTGATGGCCAGTCTCGCCGTGGATCTCGAGGCGCTGCCGCGGCTTCCCGAGCGGTTCCGGCGGGTCAACGCCGAGGAGCCGTACCGGTTGAAGGCGCGGTGCATGCGCGCGAAGCTGGAGGCGACGCGGGAGCGGCACGCCAATCGGGGACGACACGAGCCGGGCGTGGACTACGCGGACGGTTCGGAGCTGGTGGCGGATTTGCTCGTGCTGCACGATTCGCTGGTGGCGGGCGCGGGTCGGCTGGCGGCGGCGGGCCGACTGGCGAACGCGATCCGCGCGGCCGCCGCGTTCGGACTGCATCTGGCCACCATGGACGTTCGGGAGCACGCCGCGGCGCATCACGCCGTCCTGGCGGAGTTGTTCGACCGCCTGGGCGAGCTGGATCGGCCGTACTCGGCGTTGTCCCGGGAGGAACGGACGGAGCTGCTCGCCCGCGAGCTGGGTTCACGTCGGCCCTTGGCGCCGACGGATGTGCGGCTGTCCGACGCGAACCGCCGCACCTTCGACGTGTTCACCACGATCCGCTCGGCGCGGCGCCGCTTCGGTGCCGAGGTCATCGAGTCCTACATCATCTCGATGACGGAGGGCGCCGACGACGTACTGGCGGCGGCGATACTGGCCCGCGAGGCCGGGCTCATCGACGTCGGCGAGGGTCGCGCGGACATCGGGATCGTTCCGTTGCTGGAGGGCGTTCCGGAGCTGGACTCCGGCGGCACGACGCTGCGTCGGTTGCTGGACATCGCGCCGTATCGCGCGATCGTCGAGGCCCGCGGTGGTGTGCAGGAGGTAATGCTCGGGTACTCCGACTCCAATAAGGAATCGGGTATCGCGGCGAGTCAGTGGGCGATCCAGTCCGCGCAACGGGATCTGCGCGACATCGCGCACGCGGCGGGCGTCCGGCTGCGGCTGTTCCATGGTCGAGGCGGCACCGTCGGTCGAGGTGGTGGTCCGACGCACGAGGCGATCCTCGCGCAACCGTCGGGCACCTTGGACGGCTCGATCAAGGTGACCGAGCAGGGCGAGGTCCTGTCCGACAAGTACACCCTGCCGGTGCTGGCCAGGGAGAATCTGGAGCTTTCGGTGGCGGCGGTGCTGAAAGCGACGCTGCTGCACGCCGTTCCCCGGCATCCCAAGGACGTCCTCGACGGTTGGTATTCCACCATGGACATGGTGAGCGGCGCGGCCCGGTCGCGCTATCGCGAACTCGTCGACGATCCGGGGCTGCCGGAGTACTTCTGGGCCGTATCGCCGACGGAACTGTTGGGGGCGCTCAACATCGGGTCGCGCCCGGCGAAACGGCCGAACGCGGATGCCGGGCTCGGCGGCCTGCGGGCGATCCCCTGGGTGTTCGGATGGACGCAGTCGCGGCAGATCGTGCCGGGCTGGTTCGGCGTCGGCTCCGGTCTCGCGGCGGCACGGCGCGCGGCAGGTGGTGACGTGCTCGACCAGATGCACCGCCAGTGGCAGTTCTTCTCCACGTTCATCTCGAACGTGGAGATGACGCTGGCGAAGACGGATCTCGACATCGCGGCGCGCTACGTGCGCCAGCTGGTCCCGGAACGCCTGCACGGGCTGTTCGACGTGATTCGGACGGAGCACGAGCTGACGGTGTCCGAGGTGTTGCGGTTGACCGGGAACGACGAGCTGCTGGCCGCCAATCCACAGCTGCGCCGAACCCTGGACGTGCGGGACAGGTATCTGGCGCCGCTGCACCACCTCCAGGTGTCCCTCCTGAAGCGATATCGCACCGAGTCCGAAGCGGATCCGCAGTTGACGCGGGCGTTGCTGACGACCGTGAACGGCATCGCCGCAGGCATGCGCAATACCGGCTAATACATCGGTTTCGATATAACAATATACCGGTACATGACTGAACATAAGGCGATCTCGTGACGACCGACGACAGTCCTGTGTGGTATGTCTGTTATGGATCGAATCTGGACGGCGAGCGCTTCTCGCGCTATGTGCGCGGGGGTCGACCCGACGGTGGCGCGCGGGTGTATCCGGGGTGTCGGGACAACTCGGCACCCACCGACACGATGTCGTTGTTCATCGACGGAGAGGTGTACTTCGCCGGCCGGTCGGTGACCTGGGGCGGTGGCATGGCGTTCCTGGACCCGACGGTCGGCGGCGATACGCCCGGACGAGCGTATCGGATCACGCTCGGACAGTTCGCCGACGTGTGCGCGCAAGAGCAGCGGCGCGCGCCGGGAACGGTGACCGTGCCGTTGGCCGACGTCGCCGACGCGAAGCGCCTCATCGTCGGTACAGGCGACTACGCGGCGCTGCACTGGCTCGGAGACCGCGACGGAGAGCCGATGCTCACCTTCACCGCGGCGAATCGGCTGCGACCCTATGTGGCGCCGAGCCCGGCGTATCGAAACGTCATCGTCGCGGGGCTGCGCCAGGCGCACGGGTGGGACCGGGATCGCGCGCTGGCGCACCTGTCCGGGCTGCCGGGGTTCCACGGCGAACCGGCCTGAGCGCCCGCGTGGGCGCCCGTCGCGTCAGAACTCCAGGTCGACGGTGTAGGTGTTCGGCGCGTCCTCCCAGACGCCGACGCCGTTGACGTTCTTCCACACGGCCGTGAGTTTGCCGGTCGGAGCGACCGTGAACGTGGCGGCCGTCGCGTCCTCCGACACCTCGAAGATCAGGTCGACGGAGACCGGGTCGAACCGGACGTCGGTCGAGCCCGGAACGACGGTGCTGTCGACGTCGGCGGTGAACGTCGGGTTGCCCGCCGCCGTGGTCTTCTTCCCCTTGTCGGGGTTCAGCGAGAAGACGTCGTCCTGGGCGAACTTCCAGTACAACATCGGCTCGTGGCTGTCCTCGCTCGTATCGAAGCCGTACACGGCGTCCGTCGTGATGTCGCTGATCGGGACGCTGACCCACACCTTGCCGTCGTCGGCCCAGCCCTTGGCGTCGATCCACGGCGCCCGTTCGGCGGCGCCGATCGCCATGCTCACCGAGACGGAACGCTGCGCCGGTTCGTAGGCACCGCCCGGTCGCCCGGTGGCCTTGCCCTTGGCCTTGTAGTCGTCGGGGTCCTGGGAGCGCAGCGCGGCGTTGTAGTAGGCGTCGATCTGTTCGGTGCGGCTGCCGTCACGTAGGTCGAGGGTCTGGCTGCGGTCGGCATCCGTGACGCGCAGCAGGACGGGCGCGTCGGTGGGAATGACGGCCGCGACGGTCTCCCCGTGAGTGGGAACCCGATCGAGCGTGGTGGCCTCGCCGTCGACGAGCAGCTCGGCCGTCGCGCCGGGCTCGGCGTGCCCCTCCCCGAACACGGCCAGGAAGAACTCCGTGCCCTTGGTCGCATGAACGGGGCCTCCGCCGAAGCCATACCGGGCGGCGTCGACGGCGCTGACGGATCGCGAGACGCTGTATCCGGTGGCCTGGAGGGAGTAGTGAGGCCCGGTGAGGCGGCCGGGGCTGTCGGAGGCGGTGGTGTCTATGGGACTCGCGGGCGTGAATCCGTCGGCCACGGCGAGCTGTACGTAACCGGCGGGCCCGTAGCGGTGGAGTCCGGCGGTCGGCGCGGCACACGCGGACAGCCCCAACACCACTGCCAGGGTGATGGGCATGACGAAGCGTCGGCGGCTGGAGGACATGCACAAATACTATGCAGCCGTCCACGTTCACCGAACCGCCCGGACGTCTGGTTGTCAATGGGTCGTCCTACCGATGCCGATCCCATGAGCCCCGCCCGCTTCAGGACCGCAGTGGCGAATCTGACACCCTAACGGGAGAAGACACCCCGTCCATAAAAGAATAACCATTGAGGAGTCACCAATGGTCATGGGCCCCACGCATGCCGTCTCCGGTACTGCGGCATGGTTGGTCGCCTCCGCCGTCGGCGAGTTCGCCTTCGGCATCCATCAGTCCGCCGCGTCCATTGCGGTCGGCACGATCGCCTGCACAGGCGCCGCCCTATTGCCCGATTTGGACTGTTCCGGTCGCGTACTGCAGAACAAGGGGGGCGCGACCGTCGCCCGCACCTTCGGAGTCGCGTCGCTGTTCCTCGCCGAGTGCGTCGAGAAGGGTGCCCTCGGCATCCACAAACTCACACGCACCAAAAAGGACAAAAAGCGAAATCACGGACACCGAACCTTCACTCACACCTGGCTGTTCGCGATTCTGCTCGGCCTCGGAACCGCCGCGCTGGTCGGCAACTTCGGTAAACCCGCCGTCATCGGCGTCATGTTCTTCCTGACGGGTCTGGCGATCCGCGGGATCATGAACGACTGGGCGCGCCAGCAGGGCTGGTGGGTGATCACCCTGTTGTCCCTGGCCGCGGCATTCGGCTTCCATCAGTTGTTGCCCGGCAACCAGTCCTACACACTGCTCGGTGTCGCCGTCGGCATCGGCTGCGTCGTCCACACTCTGGGGGACATGATCACGAAGATGGGTTGCCCGGTCTTCTTCCCGATCCCCATCAAGAAGAAACTGTGGACGGAGTTCGGCCTGCCGAAGAAGATCGCCATCAAGGCCGGCAGCCCGATCGAGAAGAACATCCTGATGCCCGCGTTCACGACGATCGCCGTCGTCTCCATGATCCTGCTGCTCCCCGAGGTTCAGTTGATGATGGCGGCCGCCTTCGCCGAATGACGACGGCGGGGCCGTCCCCGGACGGTTCCGCCAGCGCCCGACCGGCGCGCCGACCGCAACCGCGTCGGCGCGCCGGTTTCTTGTCATAGGGCGGGAGTACAGTCGTTGGGCGGCGCACGACCCTGTCGTCGCTTGTCCGTTATGTACTGTATGTCTGGTTTGGGGTGGCTTGCTGCCATGACTACGTCCGTCAACAATCTGTCGGGGCTACGCCGGGCGTCCCTCGACGAGCCGGGGCTGGCCAGCGTCGCCCGGCTGGGCGCCGACGCGTCCCCCAGCGAGGCGGTCGACGTGACCGCGCCGAACGCGGCCCGTCCGTTCGTCATCGCCGGGCTCGCGGCGCAGGACCGCACCGTGCTCGCGGTGACCGCGACCAGCCGTGAGGGCGAGGAGCTCGCCGCCGCCGTGGCGGACCTGCTTCCCGAAGCGGGCGTGGCGTTCTACCCGGCGTGGGAGACGCTGCCGCACGAGCGCCTGTCGCCGCGCAGCGACACCGTCGGGCGGCGGATGGCGGTACTGCACCAACTCGCGCACGGCGGCGACGCGCCGATCCGAGTGCTCATCGCGCCGATCCGCAGCATGCTGCAACCACAGCTGAAGGGCCTCGGGGACCTCGTACCCGTTCAACTCCACATTGGCGACACCGTGGATCTGACGGAGGTGGCCCGGGCACTCTCCGATCTGGCCTACACCCGCGTCGACCTCGTCGAGAAGCGCGGCGAGTTCGCCGTCCGCGGCGGCATCCTCGACGTGTTCCCGCCGACGGAGGAGCACCCGTTCCGGGTCGAGTTCTTCGGTGACGACGTCGAGTCGATCCGCCAGTTCGCGGTCTCCGACCAGCGATCCCTCGACGGCGACGGCTCGGCCGAGGTCAAGTTCGTCTCCGCCCCACCCTGCCGTGAGCTGCTTCTGACGCCGACGGTGCGCGAACGCGCCGCCGAGCTCGCCGAACGCCACCCCGGACTGGCCGAGATGTGCACGCCGATCTCGGAGGGCATTCCCGTCGAGGGCATGGAGTCGTTGACGCCCGCCCTGCTCGGCGGGGATCAGCTGGAGTTGCTCGTCGAGACGATGCCGCCGGGCACGGTCGTCGTCGCGTGCGACCCGGAGCGGATCCGCGCCCGCGCGCACGACCTCGTCGCCACGAGCGAGGAGTTCCTGCAGGCGAGCTGGGCGGCCGCCGCGACGGGTGGCTCCGCGCCGATCGACCTGGGGGCCGCCGCGTTCCGCAACCTCGGCGAGGTCCGGGAGACGGCGCTCCGCCGCGACTGCGCGTGGTGGACGATCGGGCCGTTCGCGCAGACGGACGCAGAGACGCAACGACTGCGGTCCACCGCCGACGAACTGGCCGCGATCACCGGCGAGGCCGCTGACATGGGCGACGTGACCGACGATTCGACCGTCATCACGGTCGGCGCGACGGCCGCGAACCTGTACCACGGCAACGCGTCCACCGTGGCCGATGACATCACACAGTGGACTACGGCGGGTTGGCGCGTGTGCCTGGTGTTCGCCGCGTCCGGCCCGGCCGCCCGCGCCGTCGAACAACTGCGGGACGCCGGGATCGGCGCGAGTCTGTCCGATTCGGTCAGCGACCTGACACCGGGAACCGTCACCGTCACCACGGGGGCGCTCAGCGGCGGCCTCGTCGACGAGAGCGCCAAGCTCGCGATCCTCACCGGGGACGACATCTCCGGCGGCAAGGGTTCGACCACGAGGGACATGCGGCGGATGCCGTCGCGGCGACGCGGTGGCGTCGACCCGCTGGAACTGCGCACAGGGGACTTCGTCGTCCACGAACAACACGGCGTCGGCAAGTACGTGGAACTGGTGCGCCGCACCGTCAACGGGGCCGAACGCGAGTACCTCGTCATCGAGTACGCGGCGAGCAAACGCGGGCAGCCCGGCGACCGCCTGTTCATGCCGACGGACTCGCTCGACCAGCTGACGCGCTATGTCGGCGGTGAGATGCCGACCGTCCACAAGCTCGGTGGAACGGACTGGCAGAAGGCGAAGACCCGCGCCCGCAAGGCCGTCCGCGAGATCGCCGCCGAACTGATCAAGCTGTACGCCGCGCGTCAGGCCACCGAGGGGCACGCGTTCGGGCCGGACACGCCCTGGCAACGGGAGTTGGAGGACGCGTTCCCGTACCACGAGACGCCGGACCAGGCCTCGGCGATCGACGAGGTCAAACGGGACATGGAGCGGTCGATCCCGATGGACCGGCTCATCTGCGGCGACGTCGGATACGGCAAGACCGAGATCGCGGTGCGAGCGGCTTTCAAGTCCGTCGCCGACGGCAAGCAGGTGGCCGTGCTCGTCCCGACCACGTTGCTGGCCAGCCAGCACTACAACACGTTCACCGACCGGATGGGCCAGTTCCCCGTCCGCATCCGGCAGCTGTCCCGGTTCCAGACCGCGAAGGAGGCCGCCGACATTCAGGCCGGGCTCGCGGCGGGAGACGTCGACATCGTCGTCGGCACGCATCGCCTGCTACAGGCGGAGACCCGCTTCAAGGACCTCGGGCTCGTCATCGTCGATGAAGAGCAGCGTTTCGGTGTCGAACACAAGGAACGCCTGAAATCGCTGCGCGCTCATGTGGACGTGCTGGCGATGTCCGCGACGCCGATCCCGCGCACCCTGGAGATGGCGGTCACCGGAATCCGGGAGATGTCGACGATCGCGACGCCGCCGGAGGAGCGCCACCCGGTGCTCACCTTCGTCGGCGCGTACGAGGACAAGCAGGTCGGCGCCGCGATCCGGCGCGAGCTGCTGCGCGACGGCCAGGTGTTCTACCTGCACAACCGGGTCGAATCGATCGAGAAGGCGGCTCGACGCCTCCGCGAGATCGTGCCCGAGGCTCGCGTCGTCACCGCGCACGGCAAAATGAGCGAGACCCGGCTGGAACAGATCATGCAGGGCTTCTGGGACCGTGAGTTCGACGTCCTGGTGTCGACGACGATCATCGAGTCCGGGATCGACATCCCCAACGCGAACACGCTCATCGTGGAGCGGGCCGACATGCTGGGTCTGTCTCAGCTGCACCAGATCCGGGGCCGGGTCGGGCGTGGACGCGAACGCGCGTACGCCTACTTCATGTACCCGCCGGAGAAACCGCTGACGGAGCAGGCTCACGAACGTCTCGCCACGATCGCGCAGCACACCGAGCTCGGCGCGGGCATGTACGTCGCGATGAAGGACCTGGAGATCCGGGGCGCCGGGAACCTGCTCGGCGGCGAACAGTCCGGACACATCGCGGGCGTCGGTTTCGACCTGTACGTGCGGATGGTCGGCGACGCGGTCCGCGCGTTCAAGGGCGACAAAGAGGAGATCCTGCCCGAGGTCAAGATCGACCTGCCGATCGACGCCCACATTCCCTACGACTACATCGAGGTTGAACGGCTGCGGTTGGAGATGTACCGCAAGCTCGCCGAGGTGCGCGGTGAGGAGCAGCTGGACGAGGTGCGCGCGGAGATGATCGACCGGTACGGCGAACCGCCGGAGCCCGTCGAGAACCTCGTCTTCGTCGCGCGGTTCCGGCTGATGGCCCGCGAACACGGGCTCGCCGACGTGTCGCTGCAAGGTCGGCACGTGCGGTTCTCACCGATCATCCTCCCCGATTCGAAGCAACTGCGGCTGAAGCGATACCACCCGGACGCGGTCTACAAGAACGCCGCGTCGCTGATCTCGGTGCCACGGCCGCAGACGGCGCGAGTCGGCGGGCAGCCGATGGAGGGGCTGGCGCTGCTGCAGTGGTGCGCTGATCTGATTAGGACGGTAACGGCCGAGGCGGCCGCGACTCGCTGACTCGACGATGGCGGGCCGGGAGCGGCCCGCGCGTACCGCTAATGTGTCCTGCGGCCGTGTTTGGCCCGTGAACGAACTCGAAGGAGCTACTCGTGAAACCGCGACTTCCGCGCCGCGCCATCGCCGCCGCCGTCCTGAGTCTGGCCGTCGTGGCGTCGACGACGGCGTGCCGGGTCGAACAGGGGGCCGCGATCTTCGTCGGTGACACCCGTATCGCCGAATCCGAAGTGAGCCAACTGGTCGACAGCCTCGACAGCGAGAACCTCACCGGTGTCGGCGACCTGCGCGCCGCGATCGTCGAGGCGCTCGTCGTCGTCGAGGTCGGCAAGCGGATCGCCGAGGACACGGGGGCCACCCCCGACCGGGACAAGGAGGGCCAGCTGCTGGAGCAGCTGTCGCAGATGAACCGGCTCCCGAAGGACAACCCGGTCATCCGTCTGCTCGCCGAGAAGGAGGCCTACCGTCCGCTGCTGGTCGCCAAGGCCGACCCGGTCGATCCGACGGAGCACGACGTCGACGCGATGTCCGCGAACGTCGCCGACGCCATCGGCGGCAAGGTGACGCCGGAGATCCGCGCGGGCATCGTCGCCGACCTGGAGAGCGAGACGGGCCGCGAGCTCACGGGGCAGCGGCACCAGGTGCTCGACTACTTCACCGACTACGACGTATCGGTGAACCCCCGGTTCGGCGAGACCTCGGTCGTCATCTACGCCGACCAGCAGAACAACCCGATCATCACCGCTCCGATTCCACAGTAGGCACCATGTCGGTCGTCGTCACCTGGCTCGTCACCTCGCCTCGCCTCCCGGCCGGGCTCCTGACCGCGCACGCGTGGGACGTCCTGCGTTCCGCGCCGGTCGTCGCCGCAGCGGCGAACAGCGACCAAACGACGGCGCTCGCGGCATTCGGAGTCGACATCACGATCGCCGGGACGACCGACGCCGCATCCACCCTCACCGATGCCGGTGGGGTGTGGATCGCGTCCCCCGACGGTGACGACGCGTTGGCCGAGGAGCTCGCGCGCCGCATGTCGACGGACCCGACCGCGTTCACATTGGAGCAACTCGTCGGCTCATGGGATCCGCCGGGCGCCAAGTTGTTGGACCTCGTGGCGGTCATCGACCGACTCCGCTCCCCCGGTGGCTGCCCGTGGGACGGCGAGCAGACCCATCGGTCCCTCGCGCCATACCTGCTCGAGGAAACCTACGAGACCCTCGACGCGATCGACACCGGTGACGCCGTCAGCCTGCGTGAGGAGCTCGGCGACCTGCTGATCCAACCGCTGCTGCACGCGCGGATCGCCGCCGAGGCGCAGGACGGTTTCGGCGTCGACGAGGTCGCGGGCGACGTCGTCGAGAAGCTGGTGCGGCGACACCCGCACGTCTTCGCCGGGGAGGAACTCGGCGATCGGGACGCGTACCGCCTGTGGGACAGGCAGAAGCGCGCCGAGAAGACGGAACGTCGATACGCCACGGACGGCGTGCCGCGCGCCCTCCCGGCGCTGGCTCTCGCGGGCAAGTACCTGTCGCGGATCAAACGCGCCGGGGTCGAGATCGAAGCGCCGTCGGCGACGACCGCCTCCACGACCGACGCGGTCGCCTCACCGGAAGCCCTGGGAGAGGCGCTGCTCGCGCTCGTGGCAGAGGCGTCCGACGCCGGTCTGGACCCGGAGCTCGCACTCCGAGCCGCCGCCGAACGCCACGCGGCCGCCGCACGCGCCATAGAGGACAAGAACCGCCCCTGAACGTCGGGCCCACTCCCCCAACGTCACAACCACTCCCGAATCTCATTCGCGGCTCCACTGGCGAATCTCTTGAGGCACAAGGCTTCCAGAAATCCTGTGTGGATATTCGTCGGACCTTCGGTCGCGCCCACCGGGTCGGGCTCACGGGATGAAAGGCGTGGCGGAACTGTCGGGTGGCATGCCGACGACGCGCTTGGATCAGCGGCGAAGTGTTGTGGCCATGCGCATTCCGGCGACCACGACCATCACAAGAGCTGTCGCCGTTTGCTCCGACGCTCGGGGCACGGCGTACTCGCTCGACCCGGCGCCAACACGTCGAGTCCTCAACGGCGGCGGTATTGCTGAGCGCCGTCGCGGTCTCGCAGGATGACGCCGTGGTCGTTGAGTCGGTCGGTGATGGCGGCGGCCTCGCCGGCTTTGCCGTCGGCGAGTGCGCGGCGACGGGCGAGCATGAGTTTGTCGAGGTCCTCGGGCAGATCGGGGTGGCCCTCGACCCACTTGCGGTAGGCGGCCTCGTTCGGGTCGCCCCCGTCGATCCACGGGTATCCGAATTGCCGGAACGCGTCCGAGACGGCGGCAGCGTCGAGGTCGCTCGCGTTGTGACGGGCGATCGGCGCGGATTCCGCGTCGAGTAGGACGAGGTCCTTGCCGTCCCGGAAGGCCTGAGCGACGCGTTCGCGGGGAACGTACTTCTCCTCTCCCTCGTGGATCAGGCTGACGTGATCGTGGGCGACGGTGAGCACGAGGCTGTCCTCAAGCGCCTGCTGCGCGAGCCACAGACCGATAAGGAAACCGACGCCGGCGAGCACCGGTACAGCCCAGACGGTCGGAAGCTCGGCGGCGAGGCGCAGCGGGCCTGGCGCTGACCCGATGAGGCCGACGATCCAGTTCACTATGGGGCGAATCGTGAAGGCCAGCCCGGCGCACACGATCGTGGGAACCGCGACGAGCAGGTAGGGCCATCCCGACCACATCCGGACCGTGACGGGGGTGGTCATCGAGTGCTCTCTTTCGTTGGCGGGGTGAGGAATCCGAGGACGGTGCGACGCAGCGGCGATCGCGGGTCGAAGTCGGGTCCGGCGTTGAGGAACGCACCGTCGATGATGGACTGTATCCAGGCGGCGGCCGGGAGCGGGTCGAGGGTCGCGTCCACCACGCCGACCGCGATCGCGCGCTCGATCAGCTCCGCCAGTCCATGCTGGATGATCGCGGCGTTCTCGGTGATCGCCCGCATCAACAACGGGTCGTTTCCGACCTGGCGCAACAGCTCGACCAGAATGCCGGACGCCGACGAGTCCATCGCCGGTTCGACCAGCTCATCGACCATGACCAGGAGCCCGGAGAGCGGGTCGGACTCGGCGTGGCAGCGCTCGACGAGTTTCCGGGACAGGGGTAGGTCCCGCTCGAAGACCGATCGGAACACGGCACGTTTGTCCGCGAAGTAGTAGAAGACGCTTCCGGCACTGATGCCTGCGGCACGCGCGATGTCGGCGGCGGTGGTGCCCTCATAACCCTTGCGCGCGAATAGTTCCGCGGCGGCGAGGGTGATCTCCTCGCGTCGCCGGGCGGCGCGGGCTTCGTCAACGGGGCGTGCCATCACGTGACGAGGCTAGCAGATTAACTGACTGGTCAATCAATTAACTGTCGGACGACTCGTCGACACGGCGCGCGCGGACGTTCTGCCAGGCCAAAGGGTCACCGTCGAGAACGGCGTCCGCCAGCGCGCGAGCGGAGTCCGTCACCAGCGCGTCATAGGACGAGTCGATCCACGGTTGGACCGTCACCACACCCTGCGTCCGATACTCCACGGCCTGGATCAGGCATTCCAACTTGTCGGCGTCGCGAGCACAGATCGCCTCGGGCGTCGCGCGGGCCTCGTACTCGGCTACCGCGGCGGTGATGACGTCCGACACGGCCGGCGGACACGCGGCGACCTGATCGACGGTGACGTCGAGGTTCTCGACCGCGGTCACATAGGAGCGTCCGATATGGGGGATGTCGCCGACCCTGGTCTCCTGGCTGTCGTGCAGCGTGCACAGCAGCGAGACCCTGGCCGCGTCGGCGCCCTCCATCGCGGCGATGACCGTCCCCACGATCGCGGCGCGGAACGAGTGTTCGCCGATGCTCTCGGGATCGCGTATCCCGGCCACCCACCAGCCGGTCCGCCGAGCGCGTTTCAGCACTCCCATCTCGAAGAGGAATCCCGCGGCCCCGTTCGCATCCGCCGTCACGTCATTCGCCTTCCGTCCGTCCCGAATGTGCGCCGTCGATGGAGGATAACGCCCCACGAACCGGCGATGACGCCTGAAAGAGTCGTGGCGATCGCGACGGAGAAGGCCGGAATTGTCGGCCGGTTTCTTGTCAACGCGAATATTGTCGACAATTGACGTAGCGATTTTGGTGGTGTTTGTCCGGATATATACCCCCAAATCAGTCCAAAATCCGGAGCGGATCGTATCCGCTACTTTGGTATCCATGCCCCCCGGCGACACAAGTGCATCAGTCACCCAGGCAAGCCGAGAGACGAATCTGGACCTCAGGCCGCCCTCGATATCCGACGGCAATGGCATGTGGACGCTCGCCTCCGCGTCCGGGACGCTCGACGTCAACTCCCGCTACAGCTATCTGCTGTGGTGCCGAGACTTCGCCGACACCAGTGTCATCGTCACCGACGGAGGCGACTACGCCGGATTCCTCACGGGATACCGCCGCCCGGACTCGCCCGACACCTTCTTCGTCTGGCAGATCGCCGTGGCCGACTCCCACCGAAGACGCGGGCTCGCTCGCCGCATGCTCGACCACGTCGTGGCTCGAGACGGCGCGAACCCCCGGTTCGTCGAGGCGACCGTGACGCCCGACAACATCCCGTCGACGCGCCTGTTCGAGTCGTTCGCCGACGCGAACGACTGCCCCATGAGGCGCGACGAGCTGTTCAGCGAACGGGCCCTTGGGGACGGTCACGAGCCAGAGATCCTCTTTCGGATCGGCCCGCTCCACGACCACACCTGAAAACCCGTTCCACACCTGGGTTCCGAGCCGGCCCAGGGGCGCGTCGATCCCCAACGGACGCGTGGAACGGCAGCCGTAGGCCCACCCGGAAAGACCATGACGGTATTTGAAGAAGTCGAATCCCACGTCCGCTCCTACTGCCGAGGCTGGCCGACCGTCTTCACCACGGCCACCGGTAGCACCATCCACGACGAAGCCGGAAAGTCCTATATAGACTTTTTCGCCGGCGCGGGTGCCCTGAACTACGGGCACAACAACCCCGTCATCAAGAACGCCCTCGTGGAATACCTGACCGGCGACAACATCGTCCACGCCCTGGACATGCACACCGTCGCCAAACGCCAATTCCTCGAAGACTTCCGCGACCTGATCCTGCGCCCCCGAGGCTTCGACTACAAGGTCCAGTTCCCCGGCCCCGCCGGCACGAACGCCGTCGAAGCCGCGATCAAGCTGGCCCGCAAGGTCACCGGCCGCGAACTCATCGCCCGCTTCACCAACGCGTTCCACGGAATGACCCTCGGCGCGCTCGCCCTCACCGGCAACGCGATGAAACGCGAAGGCGCCGGCGTCCCCCTCGGCCACACCGTCACCCTGCCGTACGACCAGTACCTCGACGGCCAAATGCCGGATCTGCTGTGGATGCGCCGACTCCTCGAAGACTCCGGCTCCGGCGTCGGCCAACCGGCCGCCGTCATCGTCGAAACCGTCCAAGGAGAAGGCGGCATCAACGTGGCGCGCGCGCAATGGCTGCGCTCACTCGCCCAGTTGTGCGCCGAGAACGACATCCTGTTGATCGTCGACGACATCCAGATGGGTTGCGGCCGAACAGGTCCGTTCTTCAGCTTCGAGGCCGCCGGGATCACGCCGGACATCGTGTGCCTGTCGAAATCGCTGTCCGGTTACGGGCTGCCGATGGCCGTGACCCTGCTGCGGCCCGAACTCGACGTGTGGGAGCCCGGCGAACACAACGGCACCTTCCGCGGTTACAACCCCGCCTTCGTCACCGCCAGCGCCGCCCTCCGGCACTACTGGAAGGACGACGCGTTCTCCCGCGCGACGACGGCGAAGGCCGACCACATCGTCGACACCCTGACCACGATCGCGGCCGAACACGCGGACGTCGGCGTGACGACGCGCGGTTCTGGCCTCGCGCAGGCCCTCGCCTTCGACAACCCGAAGTACGCCCCGGCAATCTGCTCGACCGCCTTCGAGCGCGGCCTGCTCCTCGAGACGGCCGGACCGCAGGACGAAGTCGTCAAACTGCTTCCGGCACTGACCATCGACGACGAACAGCTCCACAACGGGCTGCGAATCCTCGCCGAATCCACCCGCGACACAGTGAAGGAGCTCGCATGATCGTTCGCAGACTCGCCGACATCATCGGCACCGATCGAGACGTCCTCGGCCACGACCGAGACGTCGCCGAAGGCACCTGGCGTTCGCGGCGCCTGCTGCTCGCGGGAGACAAAGTCGGTTTCTCGCTGCACGACACCGTCCTCTTCGCTGGGACGGAGACGTCCATGTGGTACGCCAACCACACCGAGGCGGTCTACGTCATCGAAGGCGAAGGAGAACTCGTCGACCACACCAACGGGGCGAAGCACGCGCTCGCCCCCGGAACCATGTACCTCCTGAACGGTCACGAGCAGCACACCCTGCGCGCGTTCACCGACGTGCGCACCGTCTGCGTGTTCAACCCCCCGGTGACCGGTCGCGAGGTGCACGACGACAACGGCGTCTATCCGCTGTTGACAGAGGAGGATGATCAATGACCATTCGCGACATCTATCCCACCCGCACCGGCCGGGAACCCGTCATGCTGTACCGCACCGACGACCCGACCGTGTACGGCACCGCCACCGACGGGCCGATCGACGCCGACACACTCGACAGCTACGGCGACAACGGCTTCCTGACGATCGACCAACTCGTCAGCCCCGAAGAGCTCACGGTGTACCAAGCCGAGCTGAACCGGCTCCTCGTTGATCCGGCCCTCAACGGCGACGAGCGCGTCGTCCGGGAGAAGAACTCGGACGAGATCCGGTCCATCTTCGAGGTCCACAAGATCTCCGAGGCGTTCGGCGCCCTGCTGTCGGACGATCGACTCGCCGGCCGCGCTCGCCAGATCCTCGGCTCCGATGTGTACATTCACCAGAGCCGCGTCAACTACAAGCCCGGTTTCAAGGGCAACCCCTTCTACTGGCACTCCGACTTCGAGACCTGGCACGCCGAGGATGGGATGCCTCGCATGCGGGCGGTCAGCCTGTCCCTCGCGCTGACCGACAACCACGCCTACAACGGTGGGTTGATGATCATGCCGGGCTCCCACAAGACCTTCGTGTCCTGTGTGGGTGAGACGCCCGACGATCACTACCGCGAGTCGTTGAAGGAGCAGGAGGTCGGCACACCGGACGAGACGAGCCTGTCCGTCCTCGCCGAGAAGTACGGCATCGAACTGTTCACCGGCCCGGCGGGCTCGGCGACGATGTTCGACTGCAACTGCATGCACGGATCGAACGGGAACATCACGCCCTTCCCACGCTCCAACGTCTTCGTCGTCTACAACAGCGTCGAGAACACCTGCGTGGAGCCGTTCTCAGCACCTCGTCCCCGCCCCGACTTCATCGGCACGCGTGACTTCACGCCAGTGAAGCGGAAATAGGGCACGCCAGTGAAGCGAAAGTAGAGAACGCCAGTGAAGCGGAAATAGGGCACGCCAGTGAAGCGAAAGTAGAGAACGCCGGTGAAGCGGAAATAGGGCACGCCGGTGAAGCGAGAATAGGGCGCTCCGAACGGAAGTAGAGAACGCCAGTGAAACTGATCGGCCGTCGCCGTCGCGGTGCTCCAGAAGTCGAACGCCCTGTATAGCGGCCTTAAAGCCAGGTTTCTCCGATCGGAAGCCCTCAGGGCCCGGTGCATCGCACCGTCCTTGGGGGCTTCCGCCGTGCCCGGATCGCGACGTCGACGAGCGAAGCGCTCCCGGTCCACGCGGTACCCGCCTGAGGTGTCGGCCACGACGAGAATCCGTCGGATCTGTACGACGACCTCCGACAGTCGGCGTTCGCCGGAATGCCGGCCCCTCGGTGGCTACCGGGCCGTGATACGGCGCGTACCAACGCTTCTCGACATTTCAGGCTCGATAATAAACATAGTGGACGCTTCCTCTCCATGATTGATATTCAATGGACGAACAGAACGATGGTTAATACCGTCATCGCCATGACACATCTGCGTGGCCTCGGTTACCTACTTGGACTGCAAGGGGCCGCGCTGCTGCGGGGCATGCGGGAGGGAACGGCGGACCGAGCGTTCGTCGAACGTCGCATCGATGAGATCCGACAGTTGCTGGACGACCCCGCCCTCAACGCCGACGAGGGTGTCGACGCCTCTCTGGGGGACATCAGCACCAACGACGTCTATCAACAGTGGGCGCCCGCGTACGACGGCCCGAACACGATGATCGATCTCGAAGAACCCCTCATTCACTCCATTCTCGACGATCTACCGCTGGGTACGGTGCTGGATGCGGCGTGCGGGACCGGACGATACGCCGCCCATCTCGCCGAGAAGGGCCACCGCGTCATCGGCGTGGACGCCTCACCGGACATGCTCGCCGTCGCACGGAAGCGGCTGCCCGACGTCGATCTGCATGTGGCCGGATTGGAGGCGCTCCCCTTGCCCGACGACTCCGTGGACATCGTGGTGTGCGGGTTGGCGTTGGCGCACGTGCCCGACCTCGTGCCGGTGATGGCCGAGTTCGCCCGCGTGCTGCGCCCCGGCGGACACCTCGTCATCTCCGACGCTCACCAGCTGCTGTCCTATGTGCGCCCGACCTTGGCGAGGTACGCCGAAGACGGCGCACCTCCGAGCATTCTCGTCGAGCACCATCGACCCCTCAGCGCATACCTTGCGGCGGCGCTGCCGATGGGCTTCCAGGTCAGGCATTGCGCCGAACCGAAGAGCCCTCGCGAATCGCGGTCCCAACTCGACGAGCCGCTGTCCGACCCGCCACCGACGCATGTCTCCTGGGAGATCCAAGGATGGTGCCCGGAGGCCGCCGCGATCGCCAACGACGTCCCCTCGATCGTCATCTGGCATTTCCAACTCGACGACGAGGCGAAGTCCGGCCAATGACGAGTCCAGAACGGATGAAAGCGCCACGCGGCCCCACACCGTAGCGGGCGCGGCTTCTCGGTGACCACATCGACTGCCGCTCAATGAATCACTGAACACCTCCTCCGGTTCGTCGTTGACCGTCATCCCCGCAGCTGACGCTACCCGGGTCGGCTGAAGCCAGCCTGAAGCCGCCTGATGTCGGCTTCAGGCTTCCTCGTCCTGACCCAACTACCCTTGTGGGCATGGCAGCTGACTTCCACGACCGCGCCGAGCGCATCGTCGACGCCCTTCTCGAATCCGACCCGGAAGCCGCCCTCTGGGCCGGGGACCACCGTTTCGACGGGAGGCTTCCCAATCTGTCCCAGTCCGGCGTCGTCGAGACCGTGACGATGCTGCGCGAGGCCGCCGACGCGCTCGACGACGTCGACCCCGACACCCTGGATCCGGCGGACGCCGTCGATCACGAGATCCTGACGAACGAGGTTCAGTCTCGACTGTTCACATTGGCGGACAGCCGCGAGCAGGAGTGGGATCCCCTGATGCACAACCCGGGGCACCTGCTCGACGCACTGCTGACGAAGGCGGTGACGCCCGCCGACGAGCGCGCCGAGGCGTACGCGCAGCGGTTGGAGGCACTCCCGGACGCCCTGGTGTCGGCGCGCGCGACGCTTCGGGATGTGCCCCGCATTCACGCCGAGACGGCGGCCGCCCAGTTCCGCGGCGTCGCCGAACTCGTCCGGGCGCAGTCACCGGCGCTGGCCGCGTTGGAGTCGACGTTGACCGGCCGGATCACCGGCGCGGCCGCGTCCGCGGTGACGGCGTTGACGGAGTTCGCCGACGCGATGGACGCCCAGCCGGACGGCCGCGACCCTCGGCTCGGCAAGGAGCGCTGGCAGGCGAAACTCTGGTACAGCCTCGGCAGCATGATGTCGGCCGAGGAGGTGGTCGCCCACGCGCGCAAGCGTCTCGACGAGGTGACCGAGGAGATGGCGGAGCTCGCCGGGTCCATCACGGGCCTCGGCGGGCGAGAGGCGATCGTCGCGGCTCTGGACGAACTGGCGAAGGAGCGGCCCGACAACGATACGATCGTGCCGCTGGCGCGGCAGACCTTGGAGGAGACGACCGCGTTCGTCGCGGAGCACGACCTCGTCTCGCTCGTCGACGATCCCCTCGAGATCATCACGATGCCGGAGTACGCGAGGGGCGTCGCCGTCGCCTACTGCGATCCGCCCGGCACCCTGGAGACGGCGGCCGTGCCGACGTACTACGCGATCTCGCCCACGCCGGAGGATTGGAGCGCGGAGCGTTCGGCGTCGTTCTTCGCCGAGTACAACAACCACATGCTGCGGAACCTGACGGTGCACGAGGCGATGCCGGGGCACTATCTGCAGCTCGCGCATTCGCGGCGGTATCGCGGGTCGACCCGGGCCCGAGCCGTCAACTACAGCGGCACCTTTGTGGAGGGTTGGGCGGTGTACGCCGAGGAGTTCATGGCGGACGCCGGTTTCGGTGGTGACGCGGTGCGCATGCACCAGCTGAAGATGCAGCTGCGGATGATCATCAACGCCCTCCTGGACCACGGTGTCCACTGTGAAGGAATGGCCGAGCAGGAGGCGATGGATCTGATGACCCGGCGCGGCTTCCAGGCGGAGGGCGAGGCCGCCGGGAAATGGCGCCGCGCGCTCCTGACGTCGACGCAGTTGTCGACGTACTTCGTCGGTTACACCGAGGTCGCCGCGATCGGCCGGGAGCGCCCGTCCGGAATGAGTCCGAGGCAGTGGCATGACGCGATGTTGTCGTTCGGCAATCCGACACCGAAGGCGATCCGGAGGTTGCTCGGCCTCGACGCAGGGTAGCCCGTCCGGCACCTGACGACCTCGTGGCGGCCCGCGTGCGACTCGCCCGGGCCACCACGAGTGGCATCCCGAGCCGGCTACCACTCGGTACGTTGTCGCGCGGCACACCGGCGCGCCGCGCACCGTCCACCTCCGAAGACGGACCTCTAGACTCGCGGGCGGACGACGCGTCGTCGGTGAGCGCAGCGCAGCGCTCTTCTCGCGGTCGGCCGGTCACCGACACCGGCCATCGATCCGCGCAGGTCACGCCGCACGTTACGTTTCAGCGATCCGAGACAACCGCTCTAAGGAGTGCGCACAGTGGCAAGCATCGAGAACATCGCCGCCCGTCAAATCCTTGACTCTCGCGGCAACCCGACCATCGAGGTGGAGGTGCTGCTCGAAGACGGCAGCCACTCACGGGCGGCCGTCCCGTCGGGAGCGTCGACGGGCGCGTTCGAAGCGCTGGAGTTGCGCGACGAGGACCCGTCGCGGTACCTGGGCAAGGGCGTGCAAACCGCCATCGACAACGTGAACGAGCGGATCGTCGACGAGCTCGTCGGGATGGAGGCGAGCGAGCAGCGTCTCATCGATCAGCGCTTGCTCGACATCGACGGCACGCCCGACAAGAGCTCGCTCGGCGCGAACGCCATGCTGGGCGTGTCCCTGGCGGTGGCGCGGGCGGCCGCCGAATCCGCGGACCTGCCCCTGTTCCGCTACATCGGCGGCCCGAACGCGCACGTGCTGCCGGTGCCGATGCTCAACATCCTGAACGGCGGCGCCCACGCGGACTCCAATGTTGACATTCAGGAGTTCATGATCGCACCGGTCGGCGCGCCGACGTTCGCGGAGGCGCTGCGGTGGGGCGCCGAGACGTACCACGCGCTGAAGTCCGTCCTGAAGAAGAAGGGCCTGTCGACGGGCTTGGGCGACGAGGGCGGCTTCGCGCCGAGCCTGGGCGCCAACGCCGACGCCCTGGAGCTGATCACGACGGCGATCGAGGCGGCCGGCTTCCAGCCGGGTCGCGACATCGTCTTCGCGCTGGACGTCGCGGCGACGGAGTTCCACTCCGACGGGACCTACACCTTCGAGGGTGAGAAGAAGTCCGCCGAGGACATGATCTCCTACTACGCCGAAATGATCGGCCAGCACCCGATCGTGTCCATCGAGGACCCGTTGTCGGAGAACGACTGGGACGGCTGGGTCGAGATGACGGCGGAGCTCGGCGGCAAGATCCAGATCGTCGGCGACGACCTCTTCGTCACCAACCCGGAGCGTCTGCGTCGCGGCGTCGACATGCAGGCGGCGAACGCCCTCCTCGTCAAGGTCAACCAGATCGGCACGCTCACGGAGACGCTGGACGCCGTGGAACTCGCGCACCGCAACGGTTTCCGTTGCATGATGAGCCACCGTTCCGGCGAGACCGAGGACACGACGATCGCGGACCTCGCGGTCGCCACCGGTTGCGGCCAGATCAAGACGGGCGCTCCCGCGCGTTCCGAGCGCGTCGCGAAGTACAACCAGCTGCTGCGCATCGAGGACGAACTCGACGACGCGGCCCGTTACGCGGGTGCCGGGGCGTTCCCGAAGTACCGGTAGCCCCCTCGTCCACGAAAGTCGCCACGGGCGGTGGTGGAGTGCGAACTCCACCACCNCCCTCGCTCTGCCCTCCGTTCGCCCGATCCGGACCGCCACGAGAATCCTGAGGGGGTTCGGCGATTCCGGGTACGAGCGGCATCCGTTCCGGCGGCCTTGACGGCCCCCAACTACGCGACCACCGACTCATCCGATTTGTTCCATTATGGTGGCTCTTCGACGACATTGGTGCATCTGCCGCCTTAAATCGTCGCTAAGTGACATGTGTTCGGGCATCGATCCGATGCCATTCAGCCTAGGTATTCAGTATCCTCAATACTTCAATACCGAAGTGGGGTTAAAGCTCGCCTCACCGAAAGGACGACACATGACAGCTTTCCGAAGGCTGCTCGCCGTCGGCGCGGCCACCGCGCTCGTCACGGTGGCACTCGGCCAGCAAGCGGGCGCGGAGCCCGCCACCAATGACGGCGCACCCGCCACGTGGAGCGTCGACATGTCCCCCGCCGTGTTCGCCGACCTGACGAACGACGGCTTCGACATCGAGCACTACGACGGACAGAGCGCCGTCGTCGTCGGCGACACGACCGTCGCCGCCGACCTGCGTGATCGAGGACTGAACCCGGCATTCCTCGACACCGTTTACAAGCCCGTCCCCGAGATGTCCACCTCGGCGGACACCTACTACGGCGGCTACCACACCGTCGACGCCCACGAGGCGCACCTCGACCAGGTCGCCGCCGACAACCCGGACCTCGCCACCGTCTACGACATCGGCGATTCCTGGTTGAAGACGCAGGGCCGGGGCGGCCACGACATCAAGGCGATCTGCCTGACCGCCAAGCAGGACGGCGACTGCGAACTGTCGCCCGACTCCGCGAAGCCGCGTTTCTCCGTCATCGCCCAGATCCACGCCCGCGAGGTCGCCACCGGCGAGATCGCGTGGAAGTGGATCGACAGCCTCGTCGCGGGCTACGGCACCGACACCGCCATCACGGAGCTGATGGACACCACCGAGATGTGGGTCGTCCCGATCGCCAACCCGGACGGCGTCGACATCGTCGCCTCGGGTGGGAACTCGCCGGAGCTGCACCGCAAGAACGCCAACGACTCCAACGGCAGCTGCGTCGGCGTCGACCTGAACCGCAACTCCTCGTTCGAATGGGGCAACGACTCCAACAGCCCGTGCGCCGAGACCTACCAGGGCCCGAGCGCCGCCTCGGAACCCGAGGTCGAGGCGATCGAGAACATGCTGCGCGGAATCCACCCCGACCAGCGCGGGACAAGCGCCACCGATCCGGCACCGGCGGACGCCCGTGACGTCTTCATCTCGCTGCACTCGTACGGCAACTACATCATCGTCCCCTGGGGATACACACAGGACACGTCGCCGAACGACACCGAGCTGCGCGCCCTCGGCGACGCGATGTCGGAGTCGAACGGCTACTTCGTCGGCACCAACGAGGACACCGTCGGCTACTCCACATCGGGCACCACCGATGACATGGCCTACGGCGAACTCGGCGTCGCGAGCTTCACGTTCGAGATCGGCGAGAACAGCTGGTGGGGCGACTGCACCGGCTTCCTCCCGGCATACTCCTGCGTGGACGATCTGTTGTGGCCTGAGAACCAGGGCGCCCTGATGACGGCGGCGCAGGCGGCCGCCGCGCCGTACACGCTCTAGCACCCCGCACCCCGGCCCGGAACCCCACGGTTCCGGGCCGTTCCCATGACGGATCGCAGTCCGGCCGGAGTCAGGATCGAGAGGTAATCGTGAGTTTCGTCTTCGACGTACACGACGAGACGGTGTGGAGTCCGTCATCCAGAGTGGGACGGCTGTACGTCGATACGGCCGAGACGTTGTCCCGCTTCGGCGCGGTTCCGTCGGGGCTGGTCGCCATCGCCTCCGACATGTACGAGCTCGATCCGATCACGTTCCCGAGCTTCGTCCGGACTCTGCTGGACGAGCAGTCGATCGCGCACCCGATCTACACCGTCCTCATCGAGGGATTCGTGCTCACGAGCGGCGTCATGATGGAACGAGGCGGCATCGGGGATGATGCCGTCGCAACCGTCATCGCACGTTTCCCCACGAGGTCAACGGAAATCGGACGCGCCATGCCCCGTCTGTGAGGTGGTCGACTCGCGAACGACAAGGCGAGTCGACGGTGGGAGGCTGTCCGCGTGACTGAGATCGAGTACCGGCCACGGTTTCCCGTGGACGATGACGAGCTGTCGGCGCTGCACGCGAAGGCGTTCGGGTCGACGGCGACGACGATTCCGTGGGCGCGACGGTTGGAGCGGCACAGCCTCACGTGGATCGGCGCGTTCCTCGGTGATCGCCTCGTCGGCTTCGTGCACGTGTGCTGGGACGGCGGTGCACACGGCTTCCTGCTCGACACCGTCGTCGATCCCGACCACCAACGGCGCGGCATCGGACGACGGCTGGCCGCCTCGGCGATCGCGGAGGCGCGCGACGGCGGCTGCGAATGGCTGCACGTCGACTATGAGGCACGGTGGGACGACTTCTACCGGCGCTGTGGGTTCGGTGCGACGAAGGCGGGGCTGTTGCGTCTTTGACGTTCCACCGCCCACGCCGCTCGCGACCGGATGTCAGGTTCCGAGGCCATGGTTCCACCGGGCCGAAGACCAGGACGTCCACTTGGCCGATCGTCGTCGACAAGGCGCCCGGTGAGTCGTCGACGCACGGCGCTGCCGGTTCGAGGACATGGACGAACCGGGCGAGACGATCGTCCCGCCCGGGGTGGTCGAGAGTCAGGCGGTGCGGCGCATCGTCGTGTGGGACTGCGGCCGAGCGGGACCCTCGTCGCGGGACCACCACCACGCGTACGTCAGCGCGCCGGAGGCGTCCAGCGAGATCACGATCTTCGCGTTGATCGGCTCGAAGGCCACGAACACACCGGGCTCGGCCTCGGTGAAACGCACGATGCCGGGCAGTTCGTCCGACACGACGTGCAGTTCCCCGCGAGCGCGTTCGTCCTCGGCGAGCATGCAGTGGTCGACGTGCTGGACGCCGTCGGCGCCGACCGCCTCATAGTCGATCAGTACGACACGGCCGTCGACGGCCGTGCGGACTTCGCAGCGGGAACGGAAGGGGCCGCTTTCCGGGCCGTCGCCCGCGCCGCGGTAGACACCGGGGAGGGTGGCGAGTCGGGCCAACAGGTCACTCATGGCGACGACGGTATCCATACCGTGCCACCGGGTCCGCCAACGTCGCGGCCGGCATGGATCATTCCTGGTTGACGACGTGATCACACTCATCCGTCACATCCGCCGCGTCCGCATCACGCGTGCAATAGCATCGGACGGGAATTCTGACGCGGCAACCGTCAACAAAGGAGCAACATGGCCGTCTACTCGCTTCCCGATCTCACGTACGACTACGGTTCGCTGGAGCCGGCGATGTCGGGTGACATTCTGGAGCTGCACCACAGTAAGCACCACGCGGCCTATGTCAAGGGCGCCAACGACACTCTCGACAAGCTCGCGGAGGCCCGGGACAAGGGCGACTTCTCGACGCTCGTCGGTCTCGAGAAGACGATGGCGTTCAACCTGTCGGGGCACGTCCTCCACTCGATCTTCTGGAAGAACCTGTCGCCGGAGGGCGGCGGACGTCCGGAGGGCGAGCTGGCGGCCGCCCTCACCGAGTTCTTCGGCAGCTACGAGGCATTCTCGGGTCAGCTGACGACGGCGACGACCGCCGTCCAGGGCTCCGGTTGGGGCGTCCTGTCGTGGGAGCCGCTCGGTAAGCGTCTCCTGATCGAGCAGGTCTACGACCACCACGGCAACGTCGGTCAGGGAACGACGCCGTTGCTGGCGTTCGACGCGTGGGAGCACGCGTACTACCTGCAGTACCGCAACGTCCGGCCCGACTACGTCCAGAAGCTGTGGGACTTGGTCAACTGGGGCGACGTGACCGCTCGGTTCGACGCCGCGCGCGCCGCGAGCTAACCCGCTCGCGGGTTCATCCGGGTTTGACACAATGGCCCGGTGACCGCACGCAAAGGCCCAAGCGGACAGGGGCCGCGCACCCGTCGTCCCGTCAAGGGCCGGGGGCGCCCGCCGCAAACGCCGCGGNGCCNGGCNCGCACGTCGNGCCGGGCGCCGTCGCGTCCTCGTATTCGCCGTATCCGATTCCGCCCACCGTGGCGGATGTCGGGCAGGACGGCGGTGATCGCGCTGGTACTGTCGGCGCTGGCGTTGTCCTACGCGTATCCGGTGCGGACGTACCTCGAACAGCGCGCCGAGATCGACGCGTTGCGCGATTCGCAGGAGGCGCAGTCGGATCGCATCGACGCGCTGGAGACGGAGCGGGCGCGCTGGGACGACCCGGAGTACGTCAAGACGCAGGCACGAGACCGGCTGCTGCTGGTGGAGCCGGGTTCGGAGTTGATCATCATCATCGACGATCCCGAGGGCGCCGCCGCCGACGCGGGGATCGAGCCGGAGCCGCCACCCCCAGCCCCCTGGTACGACGACCTGTGGGACACCTTCAACGAAGCCGACCAAATAGGACAATGACTGAGATCTCCGACGCCGACCGCGACGCCATCAAGCGCCAACTCGGCCGACCCCCGCGCGGCGTCCACGCGATCGCGTACCGCTGCCCGTGCGGCAAACCCGCCGTCACCGAAACCCTTCCTCGGCTGGAGGACGGCACGCCGTTCCCGACGATGTACTACCTGACGTGCCCGAAAGCGTCCGGCGCGATCGGCACGCTGGAGGCGTCAGGCGTCATGAAGGAGATGACGGCCGAACTCGAGACGGATCCCGACCTGGCGAAGCGCTATCAGGCGGCCCACGAGGCGTACCTGGCTCGCCGAGCCGAGCTCGGCGACGTGCCCGAGATCGCGGACGTCTCGGCCGGGGGCATGCCCACTCGGGTCAAGTGCCTGCACGTTCACCTCGCACACGGCCTCGCGGCGGGTCCGGGCGTCAACCCGTTCGGCGACCGGGCGCGAGAAGAAATCGGCGAGTGGTGGGCCAACGGGTGCTGCGTGGAGGACGACTCATGACGAACGTCGCCGCCATCGACTGCGGAACCAACTCGATCCGCCTTCTCATCAGCGACCTCAGTGGCGAACGCCCGCGCGATCTGGTGCGAATCATGGAGATCGTGCGTCTCGGTGAAGGTCTGGACGAGACGGGCCGGATCGGCGAGCCCGCGCTGGAGCGGACCGCCGCCGCGTTGCGCGACTTCACCGCGCTCATCGAGACCCATCAGCCGAAGGCGGTGCGGATGGTCGCGACGAGCGCGAGCCGGGACGCCGAGAACGCCGACGAGTTCCGAACGATGGTGCGTGGAATCCTCGGTGTCACACCGGAAGTCATCACGGGTGACGAGGAGGCGCGACTGTCCTTCGGTGGCGCCGTAGCGGACCTGCCCTCGGCGACCGAGCCTCGGCTCGTCGTCGACATCGGAGGCGGGTCGACGGAGTTCGTGCTCGGTCTCGACACGGCGGACGCGGCGCGTTCCGTCGACATCGGCTGTGTTCGGATGACGGAACGCCACCTGCGCTCCGATCCACCCACTGTGGAGGAGATTCGGGCGGCGCAGGAGGACATCGCCTCGCATGTCGCCGACGGCTACGCGGCCGTCGACCCCGATCGGTCGGCGACGACGCTGATCGGGCTCGCCGGTTCCGTCACGACGGTCGCGGCGCTGGCCCTCGGCTTGGACGAGTACCGCTCCGACCGGATCCATCACGCGCGGGTCAGCCGCGCCGACGTCGACGCGATCACCTCGGAACTGTTGGCGGAGACGCGAGTGCTGCGCCTTCGGCACGGCGTCATGCACCCGGGGCGCGCGGACGTCATCGCGGCGGGCGCACTCGTCCTGCGGACCATCATGGAACAGGGCGGTTTCGACGAGGTGGTCGCGAGCGAACACGACATCCTCGACGGCATCGCGGCGAGCATCGCCTGATTCCCCAAGGGGCCACCCGGTCTACCCCCAGC
>NZ_CBCRZX010000034.1:38030-48490 GCF_965137155.1 Stackebrandtia soli | reverse complement strand
GCCCTCACCCGCGTCCCCACCACCCCCTCCGGATANCGGGACGCCGGTGCCTGCCCCGCGCTGCTCGATCTCGCCCGCGAGCGTTTCCACGCCGACGGACTCGGCGGCTCCGTCATGATCACCGGCGGCGCCCTCGACGGCATCGAACGCGCGCTCACCTCTCACCTCGGACCCGGCGACACCGTCGCCGTCGAGGACCCGTGCTGGGCGAACCTCAAGGACCTCCTCGCGGCGCTCGGCATGCACGCCCACCCGATCCCCGTCGACGAGCACGGACCCACCGTCGACGGGCTCCGGTCGGCGCTCAACGCCGGAGTCGGCGCGGTGATCGTCACCAGTCGCGCGCAGAACCCCACCGGCGCCTCGATCTCCGCCGACCGCGCCGTCGAACTCCGCCGCGTCCTCGTCGGCGCGACACCCCTCGTCATCGAGGACGATCATTGGGCGGAACTCGCCGACGAACCCCTGCACCCGATCGCCGACGCCGCCGACAACTGGTTGTTCCTGCGGTCGACGTCGAAACCGTACGGACCCGACCTGCGGCTGGCCACCGCCTGCGGCAGCGACCACACGGTCGCACGCGTCGTCGGCCGGATGCGCATCGGCACCGGCTGGGTGTCCACAGTGCTACAGCACATCGTGCTCGGACTCTGGGAGGACGGCTCCACCGCGCCCACCCTCCGTCGCGCCTCGGCGTCCTACCGCGCCCGCGGCGACGCGCTCCTCTCCGCGCTCCAACAGCGGGACGTTCCCGCGACCGGACGCATGGGCCTCAACGTCTGGGTTCCGGTCGTCGACGAGATCCACGCCATCACCACCCTCCGCGACCACGGCTACGCCGCCAACCCCGGCCACCATTACCGCATCGGCACGCCCCCCGCCGTCCGCCTCAGCATCGGCGCGCTGCCTCTCGACCACGTCGATCGTCTCGCCGACGCCGTCGCCGTCGCGGCCGGGCAGCCGCCACGGTCCTGAACCGCGAGTCCCATCCCACAACCGACGTCACCGTCCCCCACGCGTGCCGCGTCCACCCGGACACTCGACCCGCACCCCCACTCACCCCAGAAAAGACACAATGGATATCACCGACACCCGTGCCACCCATGACCGTGTACAGACCCGCACCGTGCGGCTCCTCTTCGGGACCCAGATCCTCGGCGGCGTCGGTGTCGCCATCGGCATCGCGGTCGGCGCGCTCCTGCTCGAGGACCTGACCGGCACCACCGCCCTAGCCGGACTCGGCCAGAGCAGCGCCGTCGTCGGCGGCGCCCTCCTCGCGATCCCGATCATCGCCGTCACCACCCGGTACGGTCGACGTGGCGGACTGGCGCTCGCCTACGGCTGCGGTGTCGCTGGGGCCGTCGCCATCGTCACCGCCCTGTGGTTGCGCAACCCGCCGCTCGCCTTCGCGGGGATGTTCCTGCTCGGTGGTGGCACCGCCGCCAACCTCCAGGCCCGTTACGCCGCCGCCGACCTGGCCCGCCCCGAACGCCGAGGCCGACAACTGGCCATCGTGGTCTGGGCGACCACCATCGGCGCGGTCGCCGGACCGAGCCTCGCCCCGTTCGCGGACACCCTCGCCGGGAACCTGTTCGACACGCCTCGATACGCCGGGCCCTTCATCGCCAGCGCCATCGGATTCGCCGCCGCCGCCGTCATCCTGTGGGTGTTCCTCCGCCCCGACCCGCTCCTGCTCGCCCGTGGCCCGGTCGTCGAGGAACAGGCCCCGGTCAAACCGGGCATCCGCGCCGGACTCGCCGTCGCCCGCGCCAACCCGGACGCTCGAACCGGCATCACCGCCGTCGCTCTCGGGCACCTCGTCATGGTCGCGGTGATGGCGATGACGCCCATCCACATCAAGCACGGCACACCCGACCCGGACACCGTCACCACCATCGTCGGCGTCATCCTGAGCCTTCACATCGCCGGGATGTACGCGCTCTCACCGGTCGCGGGGTACGCCACCGACCGATTCGGGCCCCGGCCCGTCATCTTCACCGGTGTGGCGCTCCTCCTCGCCGCCTGCGCCACGGCTGGCACCTCCGGTTCCAACCACACGCAGCTCGCCGCGGGCCTCCTCCTGCTCGGTCTCGGCTGGTCGTGCACGATGGTCGCCGGGTCGGCAATGCTCACCAACGCCACCACCCCGGCCGACCGTCCCGCCGTCCAAGGGCTCTCCGACCTCACGATGGGTCTCGCCGGTGCCGCGGCCGGTGCCGCCTCCGGTTTCATCATCGACATCGCCGACTACCCCACCCTCACCGTCATCGCGGCCGTCGCGATCATCCCCGCTACCGTTCAACTACTACGACACCGTTCCGCGCCGAAAGAGGCCACATGAGACTGACGCAGTTCTGGGAGCACATGGAAGAGACGTTCGGGGCGGCCTACGCCCGCAGCGTCGCCGACGACCAGGTACTTCCGCAACTCCGCGGGCGCACCGTCAACCAGGCGATCGCCGACGGCGACAACGTCAAATCGGTCTGGGTCGCCGTGTGTCAGGCATACGACGATCGTGTCCCGTCCCGCATCCGCCGCTGACGGCGATTCGAACGTTAGTTTTAGTATGGTGGCCTCGGACGCCGGGTCGACAGTTCGAAGAACAGCACCGCAAACGCCGCCGCGACGATGTCACACCGGCGGTCTACCGTAACCGGCATGGCTAAGAGCACCAGCAAAAAAGCAACCACAACGGGAGGGGCGGGCATGGCCGCACCAGACAAGAGCAAGGCGCTTGAACTGGCGCTAGCCCAGATCGACAAGCAGTTCGGCAAGGGCTCCGTCATGCGGCTCGGGGAACGCCCCAAAGTCGACATTCGCGCCATCCCCACCGGCTCGATCGCCCTGGACGTCGCCCTGGGCATCGGTGGTCTCCCGCGCGGCCGCATCATCGAGGTCTACGGCCCCGAATCCTCCGGTAAGACGACCGTCGCCCTGCACGCCATCGCGAGCGTCCAGTCCGAAGGCGGCATCGCCGCCATCATCGACGCCGAGCACGCCTTGGACCCCATCTACGCCAAGGACCTCGGCGTCGACACCGACGCGCTCCTGGTGTCGCAGCCCGACACCGGTGAGCAGGCCTTGGAGATCATGGACATGTTGATCCGCTCCGGGGCGGTCGACCTGATCGTCATCGACTCCGTCGCCGCGCTCGTTCCGCGCGCCGAGATCGAGGGCGAGATGGGAGACAGCCACGTCGGTCTCCAGGCCCGTCTCATGAGCCAGGCGCTCCGTAAGATCACCGGTGGTCTGAACAACTCCGGCACCACCGCGATCTTCATCAACCAGCTTCGCGAGAAGGTCGGCGTCATGTTCGGCAGCCCCGAGACGACCTCGGGTGGTAAGGCGCTGAAGTTCTACGCGTCGGTGCGCTTGGACATCCGTCGGATCGAGACGTTGAAGGACGCGGGTGACGCCGTCGGTAACCGCACACGTGTGAAGGTCGTGAAGAACAAGGTCGGTTCGCCGTTCCGGCAGGCCGAGTTCGACATCATCTACGGGCAGGGCATCAGCAAGGAAGGCTCGCTCATCGACGTCGGCGTGGATCAGGGCATCGTCCGCAAGTCGGGCGCCTGGTACACCTACGACGGGGACCAGCTCGGTCAGGGCAAGGAGAAGGTCCGCACCTACCTGAAGGAAAACCCCGACCTCGCCAACGAGATCGAGAAGAAGATCCTCGAAAAGCTCGGTGTCGGTTCGGGCGCTGCGGCGGCCGAGGCCGAACCCGAGGCGGACCCGGCGGCGGTCGACTTCTGAGTCCCATCGGCCCAGTGAAGAACGAGGAGCCGCGCGACCCCGGCGAGCAGGCCCGGCAGATCTGTCTGCGTCTGCTCGCCTTCCGACCGCGCACCTATGTCGAACTGGCCGAGGCGCTGACGAAGCGCGGCATCGACGACGAGACGATCGGCGAGGTCCTCGACCGCTATCGCGAGGTCGGTCTGATCGACGACGCGGCGTTCGCGCGGGCCTGGGCCAGCAGTCGACACCGCGTCAAGAAACTGTCCCGCCGGGCGCTCGGCGCCGAGCTGCGCCGAAAGGGCGTCGACTCCGAGCACGTCGCGGAGGCGCTGGACGACATCGACGACGACTCCGAGCGCGCGGCGGCGCGGGCGTTGGCGGAGAAGCGTCTGCGTTCGATGGGCTCGGCGCCGCCGGAGGCCGTGTTCCGGCGGCTGGTGGGAGCCTTGGCGCGTAAGGGTTATGGCCCCGGCATCGCGATCGGCGTGGTCAAGGAGCTGTTGGCCGAGCACGCCGAGACGGCCGAGGCCGCGGAATTGATCGATGTGGACGCTCTGGGGGACGAGTCCTCGGAGTGAGTCGGCGAAGCGTCGACGCTCAAGGACGCCGGGGGCGGCGGTCCATCATTGAGGACACATGACGAGGGAGCCCGGCCGAGGCACGGCGGGCTCCCCACGAAAGTCGTTCAGCGCTGTTCGAGGGCGACGAAGTCGCGTTCGGCGGCGCCGGTGTAGATCTGGCGGGGACGACCGATCTTCGTGGACGGGTCGCTGATCATCTCGCGCCACTGCGCGATCCAACCGGGGAGCCGACCGAGGGCGAACAGGACGGTGAACATCGGCGTGGGGAAGCCCATCGCCTTGTAGATGAGCCCCGTGTAGAAGTCGACGTTCGGGTACAGCTTCCGGGAGACGAAGTAGTCGTCGGCCAGCGCGATCTCCTCGAGCTCCATCGCCAGGTCGAGCAGTCGGTCCGGGCCGGACATGCGGTTCATGACGTCCTGGGCCGCCTTCTTGACGATGGCCGCGCGGGGGTCGTAGTTTTTGTACACCCGGTGGCCGAAGCCCATGAGCCGGACGCCGTCCTCTTTGTTCTTCACCTTGTTCACGAACGACTTGACGTCGCCGCCACCGGCCTCGATGTCCGAGAGCATCTCGAGGACGGCCGAGTTCGCTCCACCATGGAGGGGGCCGAACAGCGCGTTGACTCCGGCGGAGACGGACGCGAAGAGGTTCGCGTTGCTCGAACCGACCATGCGGACGGTCGACGTGGAGCAGTTCTGCTCGTGGTCGGCGTGCAGGATGAAGAGCATGTCGAGCGCCTTGGCGATCTCGGGATCGATGTCGTAGGGCGTGGCGGGGACGCCGAAGGTCATGCGCAGGAAGTTCTCGACGTAGTTGAGCGAGTTGTCGGGGTAGAGGAACGGCTGCCCGATCGACTTCTTGTAGGCGTAGGACGCGATCGTCGGGACCTTCGCCATGAGCCGGATCGTTGACGCCTCGACGTGTTCGGGGTCGAACGGGTCCAGACTGTCCTGGTAGAAGGTGGACAGTGCGCTGACGCCGGAGGAGAGCACCGCCATCGGGTGCGCGTCGCGCGGGAATCCGTCGAAGAAACGCCGCATCTCCTCGTGCACCATCGTGTGCATGCCGAGCTTGTTGGTGAACTCGCCGAGCTGCTCGGCGGTGGGCAGTTCGCCGTAGATGAGGAGGTAGGAGACCTCGAGGAAGGTGGAGCGTTCGGCGAGCTGTTCGATGGGGTAGCCGCGGTAGCGGAGGATGCCGGCATCGCCGTCGATGTAGGTGATGGCGGATTCGCAGGAGGCGGTGTTCGTGAAGCCGGTGTCGAGGGTGACGGTCCCGGTTGTCTTGAGCAGCGCCGAGATGTCGAGGCCGCCGGGGCCTTCGACGGAGGGGCGAACCGGCAGGGACAGCGGCTTGTCACCGTATTCGAGTGTGGCTTCGTCCGTCATGTTGCCTGCTCCAGGTCGGTGGTGGGTGGGTTCGGGCCGCGCGGTGGTTTCGCGCCTCGTAAAGATATAACGACGTGACTGTCTGGGTCGGCGTGTGTGCCGATCCGTGTGATGTGGGCGTCCGTCGTCGTGACGCTTCGGGTGCGTTCCGGTAACGGCAGTGCGAGGAGTTCGCCGGTCTCGGCCGTGGCGGCCCGATCGAGGATGGCGCGGGCGGCGACGCGGGACCGGTCGCAGGCCTCGGGGTCCTCGTGCAGTCGGTGCATGACGTGCGCGTGCCGGGTGACCGCGTCGAGTTCGTAGACGATCTGGTTCGGGTCCGTGTCGGCGTCGATCTGGCCGTCGACGATCGCGCGCGCGATGTGGTGGTGGAGCAGCAGGACCCAGTCGGCGTGCGTCGCGGCGATGGCGTCTCGGACGGGTCCGGGTCGGGAGTGGAATTCGGCGGCGACGGTGCTGAAGAAGCACCCGCCCGGAAACACGCGATTCTCGACGTAGGCGATCCAGTTGAGCGTGAGCGCCCAGAGGCGTGCGAGCCCCGGCGGCGAACTCTGCGCCGGCTCGACGACGTGACCGGCGAACCGCTCCCGCGCGGCGGCGATGGTGGCCAGCTGCAACTCCTGTTTGGTTCCGAAGTGGAGTATGGCGCCGCTCTTGCTGATGCCGAGCTCGGTGGCGAGGCGCCCGATGGAGAGGGTTTCGAGGCCTTCCACGGAGGCCAGATCGACGGCTCGCTGGAGGATCGCCTGCCGTTTGGCGTTGCCGCGTTCGAGTCGTTTGTCGCCGGGTGCCGCTGAGCTGGTCATGGTCACCAGTGTGCCGGACCGGCGAGGCGGCGAGGTCGGCTTGTGTCTAAGATTATGAACGATCGTTCGTTTATATAAGGAGTTCGGATGGATCACCGCGACCACTACGCCCGCGCGCAGCGAAACCTCCTCGACCTCGTGGCGAGCCTCACCGACGACCAGCTGGCCCTCTCGACACCGTGCGAGGGCTGGACGGTGGCGGATCTGCTCGGTCACATCATCGAGGTCGCCGACGGCTTCACGACCGCGTTCACCGGCGCCGACGTCGAATCGTCCACAACAGATCCTCGGGAGCGTTACCGGGAGGCCGCGGCCAGCGCGCTCTCCTCCGTCGCCGACGACGCGGTCCTCGACTCCCTCAGCACCTTCGGCGGGTCCACCCGTCCCGGTTGGGTTCGGATCTCCTTCGGCTTCGCCGACACCCTCGTCCACACCTGGGACATCGCCCGATCCACGGGCAACGCCGCCGTCATCGACCCCGAGCTCGTCAACGCCGCACTGGCCGTCGTCGCCCTCATTCCCGACGAAGCGCGCGGCCCCGGACGACCCTTCGCCGCGATCGTTCCGGTGCCGGACGACGCAGGCGAACTCGACCGGCTCCTGGCGACCTCCGGTCGGTCGCCCGCCTGGTCGGCCTGAGCAAAGCTGGACGGCGGCCGGGACGTCGATCCCGGCCGCCGCCGCGTGTGCCCCGAGCGGGTCGCGTCGAACGAGTCCTACGCCGCTTCACCGATCAGGACGTCGATGACCGGACCGTCACGGTTTCACCAGACCCGTCGCCCAAGCCCACGCGGCGACGCCGACACGATTGGCCACGGCGAGCTTGCGTTGGATGTTCGCCAGGTGATTCTTGACCGTGCCGGGGCTGATGAACAGCTCGGTCGCGATCTCGGCGTTGGTCCGACCGGTGGCGACCAGGCGGACGACCTCCAGCTCACGCTCGCTCAGCGGCTCGGTCGTGGGCGTCGTGAGCGGCGTCGCCGGGATCATCTTGCGCAACAGGCGAACCGTGATCTGCGGGCTGATCAGGGTATCCCCGGCCACGGCGGCCCGGATCGCCTCGATCAGCAGCGTCGGACCCGATCGCTTCAACAGGTAACCGCAGGCGCCGTCTCGTAGAGCACTGTGGACGTATTCGTCGAGGTCGAAGGTCGTCACCACGATGACGCGCATCGGATCGGCGACCTCGGGACCGGCAAGGCGCCTCGTCAGCTCCAACCCGTCGAGCCCGGGCATGCGAATGTCGGCCAGCACCACGTCGGGGCGCAGATGCCGGGCCTGCGACAGCGCGCTGAGTCCGTCGGCGGCCTCGCCCACGACACTCATGTCCGGTTGGGCGTCCAACACCATGCGGAACGCGCCACGGATGCCCTCCTGGTCGTCGGCGATCAACACTCGTATCGGCACGGGCACCTCAATCATCGTTGGCGGACAAGGGGATGAACGCGGACAACCGCCAGCCGCGCGGTGACCTCGGCCCCGCCGACAGACTGCCGCCGAGAGACTCCACGCGCTCGGTGAGACCTGGGATGCCGAGTCCGCCACGGTCCCGGGAGGACGTTCGCGCCCCGGCGAGCCCGTCGTCGTCCACGGTGACTCGTACGGCCGAGGCGGTCACCTCGACGGTGACATCGACGGAGGCGGCTTGCGTCGCGTGGCGGCGAACGTTCGTCAACGCCTCGGCGACGACACGATAGACGACCGCGCCCGGTTCCCGTGGTACGGCGGGAGACTCGCCCATCATGAGCCTCGCCCTGGTGGAGCCGCTCGCACCGAACCGCTCGACGAGCGTCGCGAGGTCCGCGATGCCACCGATCGGTCCGCGCGCCGAACCGGAGTCCCGCAGCATGTGGACGGTCCGGTCCATCGACTCCAGGGCGCGGAGCCCGGCCCGCTCGATCCGCTCCAGGGCCCGATCCAACCCCGGATTGCCAACGGCCAACACCATCCGGCTCGCCTGTGCCTGGGCGACGATCTCGCTGACGTCGTGCGCCACGAAGTCGTGCAGATCGCTCGCCAGATCCATTCGCTGCGCCTGCCGGGCGTCGGCGACCGCCCGGTGCCGTTGCGTCTCAAGGCCTCTCAGATACCAGGCGACGAAGCCGACGGTGAGCGACGGCACCAGCCACAGCGCGCTCCCGGCGACATACTCCCACCAGTGGTCATCCCAGGGCATGTACCGCTGCACCGACAACGCGACGGCCACGCCCGCCACCCCGGCCCCGAACCCGGCCCGACCCGGCGGGGACCAGCGCACCGGCAGATAGACGAACACCACCAGGACGACCGGTTCGAGGAGCACCCACAGCGAAGCGTTGAACTCGGGTTCGGGCGGCGAGTCGACGCGCGTCGACACGCTGATCACGGTGACCGCGATCGACACCAGGCCGACGCCCGACGACACCCAGGGAAAGGCGCCGTGGCCCCGGGGCCAGATCGTCCACAGGATCACGGCCGCCGCGCAGGCGGTCGCGGGCGCCGTGACGTCCAGCGGCGACGCGGGGACCAGCCACAGCCCGGCGGCGAGCGCGAGCGCGCCCACCACACCCGACCAGGGCCGCCAGTTCCACATGATCACGAGCTTAGAGAGCGTCCACACGTCGACGGATCGGCCGGGGCGGCGTCGAAACACCACCGACGTCTCGCCGGAAACCGCTGCCGCGCAGGGGTTCTCCCGCCCGCTCGGCCTCCCGCCACGCGGAGGTCGAACCGGCGGCGATATGCCGAACGGCATACGACGCGACGTCCCGCGGGGGAGAAACCCCTCCGACGGCATATCGCCGCCGCGGCGGAATCGGCCGACGCTGGAGGCATGAGAAAAAACTGGCCCCGGTGGATCGGCTACGCGACGGCGATCTGGTCCCTGAGCTACGCGCTCCTCGGGCTCTATTGGACTTTCGGTGGAGGCGGCTTTCCGTTCGGCTCCGGTGACCCGCAAATGGCACGGGAAGGCGCGAACGCGATCCACGCGAACGTTCTCGGCCTCGCCACCCCCGAGATCGCCGGTCCGATCATCGCGGGCGTCGGACTGTTCGCGGCGGTGGTCGCGGCACTGATGGCGGCGGGAAAGGGCACCGGTGGCGGTAGTGTCCTTCTGCTGTCGTCCGCGTGGACGATGGTCGTCGTGCTCGGCATCGTGATTCAGGACTACCGGCCCTTGACGCTCGTGGCGTACCTGCCCATCTTCGCCATCGGGAAGATTTTCTTCGGTTGGCCGGAGGGTGTCGGTCTGGAGGCCCTGGTCGGCTGGCCGATCCTGAACCTGGCGTCCTGTCTCATCGCCGCGGTCGCGTTCGCCATGACGGCGGTCGCCTACCGACGGCGCGTGCGGGACGCGTGCGGCGACTGCGGGCGGAGCGATGGCGACGACGGCCGCGGCCTCGTCAGGTGGGGACGGCCCGCCGTCATCGTCGCGATCACGGTGCCGCTGATCTACTGCACGACGCGCTGGCTCTGGGCGCTCGGCTTCAGCCTCGGAATCGATCCACAGTGGTACGCCGAGGGGCAGGAGAACGGACTGTGGCTCGCGGGCGCGGCCCTGGCGACGCTGGGTCTGGGCGGCGCGATCCTGACGCTCGGCTTGATCCAGCGCTGGGGCGAGGTCTTCCCTCGCTGGATGATCGGGTTGCGCGGAAGGCGCGTCCCGCCGATGCTCGCGGTCATCCCCGCGCTGGCCGTCGCGGTCCTGGTGACGGCGGCCGGGACGATGTACATCCGGATGGCGTTCACGATGGGCGTCGAGGGAACCTGGGTGACGAACATGCCGGAGACGCTGTGGCCGCTCTGGGGTGCGGGCCTCGCCGTCGCCGCGCTCGCCTACCACCAGCGCCGCCGCGGCCCGTGCGTGATCTGCGGGCGCGGAACACCGACCGCCGCCTGAGAACGTGTTCGGGGACCCGCTCGCGACGGAAGGGGATCCCCGAACCCCACCGGAGCTCGGGGCC
>NZ_CBCRZX010000034.1:0-38020 GCF_965137155.1 Stackebrandtia soli | reverse complement strand
CCGTCGGCGCGGCGTCACGCGTGCCGGAGCCGTCCCCGGGGCGGACCCCACTCGACCTGGAGGGGCAACCGCGCCGCGACTATCCTTGCCGGGTGTCTCTCGGAACGGGTTTTAAAAGCTACAAAGTCATCACCTATGGCTGCCAGATGAACGTGCACGACTCCGAACGCATCGGCGGTCTGCTGGAGGACGCCGGATACGTTCCGGTCGACGCCGAGGCGAACCCGGACGTCGTCGTGTTCAACACCTGCGCCGTCCGTGAGAACGCCGACAACCGGCTCTACGGCAACCTCGGCCACCTGCGCCCCGTCAAGGACGCGCACCCCGGGATGCAGATCGCCGTCGGCGGCTGCCTCGCCCAGAAGGACCGCGGCGAGATCGTCAAACGTGCGCCGTGGGTCGACGTCGTCTTCGGCACCCACAACATCGGTTCGCTTCCCGCGCTCCTCGACCGCGCCCAGCACAACGCCGCCGCCGAGGTCGAGATCCTCGAAGCGCTCGACGTGTTCCCGTCGACGCTGCCGACCAAACGCGACTCGACATACTCCGGCTGGGTGTCCATCTCGGTGGGGTGCAACAACACGTGCACCTTCTGCATCGTGCCGAGCCTGCGCGGCAAGGAGAAGGACCGTCGGCCCGGCGAGATCCTCGCCGAGATCGAGGCGCTCGTCGCCGAGGGCGTCCTCGAGGTGACCCTGCTCGGGCAGAACGTCAACTCCTACGGCGTCGAGTTCGGTGACCGGCTGGCGTTCGGAAAACTCCTGCGCGCGTGCGGCGCCATCGAGGGCTTGGAGCGGGTCCGGTTCACCAGCCCGCACCCGAAGGACTTCACCGACGACGTGATCGCGGCGATGGCCGAGACCCCCAACGTCTGCCACCAGCTCCACATGCCGCTTCAGTCGGGTTCGGACAAGATCCTCAAGGCGATGCGCCGCTCGTACCGCTCCGGTCGCTACCTCGAGATTCTCGACCGGGTGCGTCAGGCGATGCCGAACGCGGCGATCTCGACCGACATCATCGTCGGCTTCCCCGGTGAGACCGAGGAGGACTTCCAGGCGACCCTCGACGTCGTGCGTCAGGCGCGCTTCGCCCAGGCGTTCACGTTCCAGTACTCGATCCGGCCCGGCACGCCCGCCGCGACGATGGACGACCAGGTGCCGAAGGCCGTCGTCCAGGAACGCTACGAACGCCTTGTCGCCCTTCAGGACTCGATCTCGTGGGACGAGAACAAGAAGCAGGTCGGGTCGACGGTCGAGCTGCTCGTCGCGGTCGGTGAGGGCCGCAAGGACGCCGCTACCGGCCGGATGAGCGGACGCGCCCGCGACGGTCGACTCGTCCACTTCGACGCGACCGGGTGGGACGTGCGTCCCGGCGACATCGTGACGACCGTGATCACCTCCGCCGCCCCGCACCACCTGATGGCCGACGACCTGCTCACGGACCACCGGCACACCCGCGCCGGTGACGCGTGGGAGGCGGGCCGCGCGCCGAAGCTGCCCGGGGTCACCCTCGGCATGCCGACGATCGGGCGACCGGTCGAGGTCGCGGCGTCCAACGACGAGGGCGGCTGCTGCGGCGGGCACTGAAGCCGTCCGTGGCGGACGGCGGTCCCTCGGATCGCCATCGCCCCAAGGTGTCTCGTCGTTCCCGGTCGGCTCGGTGCCGACCGGGACGACGACATCCAGTCCACACAGGACGACCGTGTTCGTCGACGTGCCTTCGAGGTCGCCCGTCACGACCATCGGCTCGACGACGGTCGCCACCGCTCTCGGAGGAACTCAGCGCGTCCGACGCGCCACGCCGCTCGTGATCCCGGACGGCGGCCCCGCGCGAGCGGCCACCGCGACGGACGCTAAGTCGGTGTTGTGCAGGTGGGGAATCAGACCCCGCAACTGCGCCAACAGCACCGTCCGGTCGTCCTCGATGCTCGGCGACTCCGCCATGATCCGGTCGAGCAGTTGGCCGGGCGGCATCCGTGTGTGCATCCGACGTGCCAAGCGACTGATCGCCGCGTCGAAGCCGTTCTGCCGCGACTCGACGACGCCGTCGCTGTAGAGCAACAACCGAGTTCCCGGAGGGGTCTCCAACGCCGTCGCCTGGTAGGTCGCGTCCTCGATCGCCCCGAGCAACGGACCGCCCGCGATCTCCGTCGCCGTCGCCGTCTCCCCGGGCAGGGCGATGATCGGCGGCGGGTGACCCGCGCTCGCCATCACGCACCAGTGCTGGACCGGGTCGTACAGGACGTACACGCACGTTGCGGTGACCTCGTCGGTCAGACCCAACGCGAGTTCGTTGAGCCGGGTCAACAGTGCCGCCGGTTCCAGGCCGATCGACGCGAGACTGCGCACGGCCGTGCGATAGTGCCCCATCGCCGCGGCCGCGCTGATGCTGTGCCCGGCGACGTCGCCGACGATGAACGCGATCCGCCGCCCCGGCTGAACGATCACGTCGAACCAGTCGCCGCCGGCCCGCAGGTCCGTCCGGTTCGGTTGGTAGCGATAGATCACGTCTACTTCCGGGACGTTCGGAAGCTTGCGCGGCAACAGGCTCAGCTGCAAGGTCAACGCCGTCTGGCGCTCCATCGCGTACAGCCGGGAGTTGTCGATGCTCAGCGCCGTCCGGTCCGCGATGTCCTTCAGCAGCAACAGATCCTCGTCGTCGAACGGTTCACGGCCTTCGAACCGGGCACATGTCAGGGCCCCCAGGGTCATGTTCCGCGCCCGCAACGGCGCGATGAGCATCGACGCGTTGTGCAGCGCCCCCATCGCCGAGGCCCGCTCCGGGTTGCGCAACAACGCCGACGGCAACTGCGCCGCCGGGGGGACCTGGAACAGTCGAGGCTGGTTCGCGGCGAGGACGGCCGCGAAGGCGCTCGTGTGCGAGACGGGGCGCGGATTCGTCGTCCCGAGCAGCGTCTCGATGTCCTGGGACGTCTGTCGCGCCGAGGCGCCGACACGGGAGATGAGGGTGTCGTCCTCGATGAAGTCGGGGGGTGCCTCACCGGCGAGGATGTCGTGCACCAGGTCGACCGAGGCCAGGTCGGCGAACTCGTTCGTCAAGGTCTCCGCGAGGTTCTGCGCGGCGGTCCTGAAGTCCAGCGTCGTGTCCTGCCGGGCGCCGATGCGGTTCAACAGCGCGAGCCTGGACCTGCTCCGGGCGGCGTCCAAGGTCGCCTGGTCCGACCTCGTGATGTCGCTGATGACGCCGCACAGGCCGATCGGGGTGGCCGGGGGTTCGGTCAACCGGTACCAGGACACCGACCACACCTGCTCGGCTCCCGGTTCCGCCGTGGGGCGGCCGGGGATGTGCAGGTTCGTCACCGGTTTGCCGGTCTTCAACACGGCGCGCAGCAGCGACAGGTAGACGTCCATGTCGGTCGAGTCGTGCACCTCGCGCAGGTTTCGACCGATGTGGTCCTCGGCGTCGCGGTGATGGTAGGCGGCGAGCGTGTCGTTCACCGCGATGAACCGCAGCTGCGGATCCAGGATCGCGAAGCCCATCGTCGACTGTTGGAAGAACGCGTTCAGGATCGCCAGGCCCGCGTCCCCGGTCGCTTGTGCCGCCGCGTCGATGCCCTGGAGCAGCAGCGCGGGCGGCCCGACCGGCTGGGGCACCGGGTGCCGGTACAGGATGACCGTTCGACTGCCGCCGTCCGCGCGCCGGATCTGTTGGATCTCGGGCGCCCCGCTGCGCGGTGACCGCAGGAAGCGTTCGGTGTCGAAGGCCGCGGACGTGCTGGTCAGGACCCGCAGATCACGGCCGATGACCTCGCTGCGTTTGAACCCGGTGAGCTCCTCGGCCTGCGGACTGAAGTAACTGATCCGGCCTTGGGCGTCGACGATGACCGTGGCGATCCTCAGATCGCCGGTGAAGTCGGGACGCCCACCCGCCATCGCGGCCGTCTTGGCCGTGACGGTCGAGCCGTGCGGTTTCGGCGTCCCCCCCATTCCGCCAATGATAGGGCGTCATCACCAAGAGTCACACGGTGAACGCTGTCTTCGCGCAGGTCGTGACGCTTTACGCCAGCAAACGGGCTCGCAACGCGTCGACATCGGTGAATCCGATCGCCCGCGCGTAGCCCTCGAACGAACCGAAACTCGCGTCCAGGTTGTCCAACAACCCGCTCATCGCCTCGGCCTCCGGCCTCAGGCCCCACCGCGCCAGGCCGCGGTCGTTCGCCTCGCACCAGGCCCGGAATCGAGTCATGCCGTACAGGGTCAACGCGAAGTCCGTGGTGATGTCGTCGCGGTCCACCCCCAACAGGCCGAGGGCCACCGCCGCGACGATCCCGGTGCGGTCCTTGCCCGCCATGCAATGGAACGCCAGTGGCGTCTCCTCGCACATCAACTCGAGGACCTGCCGGACCTCGTCGGCGCCGGTCTCGAGCATGGCCGTGTACCGCTGGGTGAGGAACCCGGCGGCCGACTCGTGCTCCTCGAACCACTGGTCGAAGCGTTCCCACGGTAGATGCCGCAACGGCACGTGAGCGACCCGGACTCCCCGATCGGACGGGAAGGAACCCGTCTCCTTGATCTCCTCCGCCGACCGCAGATCGACGACGGTGCGCAGCGCGACCGTGTCGACCAGGTGGTCGATGTCGGCGGGGCAGGCGTTGCCGAACTGGTCGGAGCGGAACACCAGGCCACGGCGCACGGTCCGACCGCTCGTCGTGGTGAGGCCGCCGAGATCACGGAAGTTGAATACCTGCTCCAACGCGACGAACCGGTCCGACGGGGGAGCCGGTTCGAGCGGGACGCTGTCGAGGGTCATCGGTGCTCCTTCACGAGCCGTTGCGGGCGAAACGAAGCGACGACGCGGCCACCCTTTCGGTGGCCGCGTCGTCGAGGATCACTTTCGGTGTTACTGGGCCTTCTCGGCGAGCTGGAGGAACTGGCGCTTTCCGTTCAGCGCCTCCTCAGCCTTCTTGATGCGCCGGGCGTCGCCGTCGTTCTTGGCGCGCTCCAGTTGCTTCTCGGCCTTGGCGACCTGCTCGCGCATCTGCGCCAGCAGGGGGTTCTCCGCGACCGGGGTCCGACGCCACGCAACGTCGAGCGCCGCGCGGATCTTGTCGTCGACGGCGCGCAGCCGACGAGACAGACCCGACATGGCGTCGCGCGGGACGTGACCGATGTCCTCCCACTGCGCCTGGATCTCGCGGAACGCGTTCTGCGCGGCCTGAGGGTCGGCGTCGACGTCGATGGCCTCGGCCGTCGTGAGCAGGTCCCGCTTCTTGGCGAGGTTGTCCTTCTGCTCGGCGTCGCGAGCCGAGAACACCTCGCTGCGGCGGGTGAAGAACGCGTCCTGAGCGGCGCGGAATCGCTTCCACAGCTTCTGTTCAGCGTCCGGAGCGACACGGCCCGCGGCCTTCCACTCCGTCATGAGGCCCTTGAGCGCGGACGCGGTGTCCGCCCAGTCCTCGGACCGCGAGAGCTTCTCGGCTTCGGCGATCAGCTCCTCCTTGCGGACGGCGATCGTCTTGCGCTCGGAGTCGAGCGTCGCGAAGTGTGCGCCACGACGCCGGGTGAACGCGTCACGCGCGGCGGCGAATCGACGCCACAGGGCCTGGTCGCTCTTGCGGTCCGCGCCGTGAATGGTCTTCCACTCATCGGCGATGGCCTTCAAGCGGTCTCCAGTGGACTTCCACTGCTGGGAGGACTCGGCGAGGTCCTCGGCCTCCTTGGCCAGGGTCTCCTTGCGGGCGACCGCGTCGGCGCGGGCGGCGACCTTCGCCTCCTTGGCTTCCGAGGCCTTCGACTCCGCCCGGCCGGCCAGTTCGTCGAGTCGTGCCGCGAGCGCGTCAAGGTCGCCGATGGCGTGGGCGTCGTCGAGGGAGGCCCGCAGCTTCTTGATGGCGGCGGAGGTCTGTGTCGGGTCGGCGTTGCCGGTGTTGAGGCGGGCGGCCAACAGGTCGGCCTCGGTCACGATGTCGGCGTAACGGCGCGCGTAGTGGGCGAGCCCTTCCTCAGGCGAGCCGGCCTGCCAGGAACCTATGGCGCGTTCACCCGCACCTGTCTTGACGTAGACGGTACCGTCGGAGTCAATTCGGCCGAACCGCGTCGCGTCTTGGTTCTCACCGCTCATGGCGTTCACTTTTCCTTAGCCGGATCTGTCGTTGGAGCCGGGCCGCGGCCCGACCAGGTGCGTGTCCTGAAATTCCTCTTCAGGTACTTTACGGTCAATCGCGGGTGCCCGCCAACTCCATGTCCGGCTGGTTTTGCCGTTGTGCCTGGCAGGGCGGGCACGAGGTGCCCGGCCGCGATGAAACCGTGACCATTTGGCAATGTCGCGTGGTGGTGTCGTCGCCGATACCGGGCAAAGCGGTGAGCGGCGAACCGACGTGTGTGGGAGGGATGAACGGGAATGAACGGTCACGGCGACGCGGCCAGCCTACCGGGGCCGCTGGTGGTGATCGCGGGACCCACCGCGACCGGGAAGACCTCTCTGTCGCTTGACGTGGCGGAGGCTCTCGGTGGGGAGATCGTCAACACGGACTCGATGCAGCTGTACCGCGGCATGGACATCGGGACGGCGAAGGTGCCTGTCGATCAGCGGCGCGGCATTCCCCATCACCTCCTCGACATCTGGGACGTGCGGAGCACCGCGAACGTCGCCGCCTATCAGGCGCTGGCGCGGAGTCGCGTCGACGAGCTGTTGGCACGGGGCCGGACGCCGGTGCTCGTCGGTGGTTCGGGGCTCTATATCCAGGCGGTCGTGGAGGACCTGGAGTTTCCCGGGACGGATCCGGACCTGCGCGCCGAGTTGGAGGCGGAGTTGGAGCGGATCGGTCCGGCGGCGCTGCACGAACGGCTCGCGTCGGTCGACGCGGACGCGGCCGCGGTGATCCTCCCGTCGAACGGACGCCGGATCGTGCGCGCCTTGGAGGTCGTGTCGTTGACGGGGTCGTTCGCGGCACGATTGCCGGACCCGAAGCCCCTATACCGGGCTGTCAGCGTGGCGGTCGATCGGGACACGACCGAGCTGGACGAACGGATCGAACGGCGGGTCGATCTGATGTGGACCGATGGGCTGGTCGACGAGGTCGAGTCCCTGCTGAAGCAGGGGCTCGCCGACGGGGTGACCGCTTCGCGGGCCATCGGGTATCGGCAGGTGATCGGCCAACTCGCGGGCGACATCGACGAGGTCGAGGCGAAGCGGCAGACGGTCGTGGGCACTCGCCGGTTCGTGCGTCGTCAACGGTCGTGGTTCCGTCGCCACGAACGGTACAGCTGGTTCGACGGGGCCGACCCCGACATTGCCCACAAGGTACTGTCCATGGTGTCCGACGATGCGTGATTCGTTCCCGTCGGCGGTTCGCCCGGGGTGCCGTGCCCCAGGCGTCGTGGGCCGCTCAGTCGTCCAGGCCGAGGAGCGCGCGGGACTCCTGGTAGATCCGCACGATCTCCGGCCGGACCTCCTTGCGCTCCGACAGCGGCTCGGCCCACGCGATGCGGCATGGGAGCTCCGTGTCGTCGACGGTGACGACGAAATCGCCGCCGGTCGCGTCGAAACCGTCCATGCGGGCGGCGGTCGCGGTGGGGTGGCCGCCGGTGCCCCGGCACATGACCAGGGTGTCGGCGCCGTGGTCGTGGTTCATGTGCCGAGTGATCGCGGCGATGACGTCGGGTTCGAACGGGTTCGTCACACCGACCTCCGCATGCCGCGCGCGAGCTCGGTCAGGAAGCCCTCGTTGTAGTCGTAGGCGTCCAGGACCTCGGCGATGATGCGCTGTCGTTCCTCGTCGTCCCACGGCGCGTTGTCGAGCAGGGCGCGGTAGTCCGACTTGAAGGCCGTCAGGTCCGCGATCCGGTCGAAGACGTAGAAGCCGACGCCGGGGCCGTCGGCGAAGCCGTACAGGTCGTTGGCGGCCTGACGGAATGCCTGGCCACCCGACATGTCCCCGAGATAGCGCGTGTACTGGTGCGCGACGAAGCCGCCCGGCCAGTCGAAGCAGACCTCACGAAGTCGGTCCAGGTAGCGGGTCGTCGAGGCCAGCGGGCTGATGGTCTCGCGCCAGTCCGCGCCGACGAGCGTCGCCAGGTCCGTTTCGAGCGCCGTGCGGCGGGTCATGTCGTCGAGAACGAACGGACCCGCGACGGCGTGGCCGTGCCAGTGTTCGGCGGCGGACTCGATGACGTCGTAGACGAAGTACTGCTGCGCCGTCCACGCGGTGAAGTCGTCCAGGTGCAGTTCACCGTCGAAGAGGGAACCGAGGATTCCCTTCTCCGGGGTCTCCTCGGCGGGGGTGTCCTCAGTCGAGGCGATGCCCTCGTGTCTGGCCCACGTGGCCTCACGCAACATCACCGAGAACGGTTTCGCGGGGGCTTCCAATGTCATCTCAATCTTTCCTTCAACAAGGTCCATGACGGGGTGTGGTTAGGCTAACCTAACGATTACGCTCGTGGTATCGCCTGATCAGACGATCCGGACGGTTCGCGGTCGGGCAGTATCAGCAGGTCTCCGGTGCGAGGATGGGCGATCACCTCGATCCGCTGTCGGTACACATCGGACAACAGCCTCGCCTGGAAGACCTCGGAAGGCTTGCCGCAGGCCATGAGTCGGCCGTCCGCCACAAGCGCGACCCGATCGCAGTAGGCCGCGGCCAAGGTCAAGTCGTGCAGGACGATGACGACTCCGCAGCCGTCGGCCGCTCGCTCCCGGCACAGCCGCAGCGTCATCTCCTGATGCCGCAGATCGAACGCGGCGGTCGGTTCGTCCAACAGCATCAACGCGGTCCGCTGCGCGAGCACTCGAGCCAACGCCACGCGAGCCCGCTCGCCACCCGACAGGTCCGAGAACGGCCGGTCGACGTAGTCGCCGAGTTCACAGTCGAGAATCGCGCGCGCGATCGCCTCGTCGTCGTCGACCCTCGCGGGCGTGCGCGCCCACGGGGCGCGGCCCATCTCGACGACTTCGGCGACCGTGAACGGAAACGCGAGGGTGTTCGCCTGCGGTAGAACGGATCGCCGCAGCGCGAGCGCCGCAGCCGTCCATGCCGTGGCGGGTCGTTGATCGATGTAGATGGTGCCCTCGTCGCACGGGAGGTCGGCCGCGATAGCGGACAGCAGTGTGGACTTACCGGCGCCGTTCGGTCCGACGAGGGCGAGCACCTCGCCCGCGCGGACGTCGAGGTCGACGCCGGTGAGGACGCGGTGTCCGCCGAGACTGACGCCGACCCCCTCGACGGAGGCCAGCGAGTCGCCGTCCAGCGGTGGCACCGGAATCGCCGGTGCGGTGTCCATACGGGACCACATCACGCCCAACCTCCTTGTTTGCGTCGGGTCTTGCGCAGGAGCCAGAAGAAGAATGGGCTGCCGATCAGCGCGGTCAGCACCCCGAGCGGCAGTTCGGCGGGGGCGGCGACGGTGCGGGCGACGAGATCGCCCGCCGTCAGGACGAGCGCGCCGCCGAGCGCGCTGGCGGGGATCAGGAAACGGTGCCCCGGTCCGGCCGCCATGCGAAGCAGGTGCGGCACGACGAGGCCGATGAATCCGATGACGCCCGACACCGCGACCGCCGCCGCCGTCAGCAACGCGACGACGATGATGAGGATCACTCGCAGTCGTTCGACGTCGACGCCGAGGTGGCGCGCGGGTCGTTCGCCGAGCGACAGCAGGTCGAGCCGTCGCGCGTACAGCGGTGCGATCAGGAGTCCGGCGATCGCGCACGGCGCGACCGCGAGGACCTTCCACCAGGTCGCCTGAGCCATCGAGCCCATCTGCCAGAACGTGATGGTGGACAGTTGCGCGTTGTCGGCGACGAAGATGAACAGTCCGATGAGGGCGCCGGCGAAGGCGTTGAGGGCGACGCCGGTGAGGATCAGCGTGATGACCTCGGTCCGTCCTCTTGAGCGGGAAAGGATGTAGACGACGAACACGGTGATGAGGCCCGTGATGAACGCGAAGACGGTGACCGTCCACGTCCCGAGGAAGGTGAGCCCCAGCGAGATCGCCGCGACGGCACCGACCGCCGCGCCGGAGGAGATCCCGATGACGCCCGGTTCGGCGAGCGGATTGCCGAAGACGCCCTGCATGATGGCGCCCGCGCAACCGAGGGAGGCTCCGACGAGGATCGCGAGCGCGATCCGGGGGAATCGGATGTCCCACAGGACGCTCTCGGAGACGGTGTCGAGGGCGGCTCCGCCGAGGCCGAGTCGGTTCGCCACCGACGCGAGGATGTCGGTGAGATCGATGTGGTAGGCGCCGATGCCCGCCGCGAGTCCACACACGACGACGAGGCCGCCGAGCATGCCGACGGTCAGCGCGAACACCCGAGGCAGCCGTGATCTGGGCAGCCGTGGAGTGGAGGGTTCGGTGAGCTTGGCGAGCCGGGACCGTTCGTCTACCGCCATCGTCAGAACCCGTCCGTGTGGATCTGCTCGGCGAGCGACCGCAGTACCTGATCGGTGCGGGGGCCGTAGTTGAGGAGCACTCCGTCGTCGATGACGGCGACGCGTTCGTTCATGCCGGCCGGGGTCTGGGCGATGCCGGGGATCTCGACGAGCCCCTCGACTCCGCCGACCGATTCGAGTCCCTTCGTCATGAGCAGGATGACGTCGGGGGCGGCGGTCGCCATGGCCTCGGACGTGATCGGCACGAAGTCTCCGTCGATACCGGACTCGGCGCCCGCGTCGATCGCGCCCACCGCCTCGATGAGGGGCGTCGCCCCCGAATCGGTGCCGCCGATCATGTACACCGACGCCGACCCGCGCAGGTAGAGGAACGCGACACGCGGTGTCTCGGCCCGCTCCGGGATGTCGGCGATGGCGGCGGCCATGCGTTCGTTGATCCGTTCGCGCAGTAGCTCTCCCACGTCGTCGATGCCGAGGGCTCGGGCCACGTCGGCGACCCGCCGATCGATGTCGTCCAAATCGGACGCCGGGCGGAAGACGATGACGGGGACGCCGGCGGCCGCGATCTGTTCCATCGCCTCGGCGGGGCCGGTGGACGAGTCCGCCATGACCAGTGTGGGCCGCAGCGACAGGACGCTCTCTGCCGATACGTCGTGCCCGCGCGTGACGACGGGAAGGTCGTTCGCCTGCTCGAAGGTGGCGGTGATGTCGCGGGCGACGACCTTGTCGCCGAGTCCGAGTGTGAAAACAATCTCGGACAGCGAGCCCGACAGCGGCACGAGCCGGTCGACGCTGTCGACCGTGACCTGTTGTCCGTCAAGGGATTCCACTGTCACCGGAAGCCTGGGCTCCGGAATGACCTGGAGTGGTTCGACCCTGTCGGCGGTGGCCTCCGAGGTCGGATCGGCGGCGGGTGCTTCCGTCTTGGCGCACCCGGCGGTGGTCAGCAACGCCGCGACGACGCATCCGGTGACGAGTCGTCGCGATTTCCGGGATCGATTGCCGCGCAAGAGGGGGAGTCGCATCGGGTCCTCGTTCGTGTCGGGGGTGGTCAGTGGGGGTGGTGCCGGTACCCCACGAGCAATACCGCTTAGGTTAGCCTTGCCTAAATTTCGCTCCCCGGAGGTGCCCCTTGTCTGCCTCACGACGAACCCGCGCGTCACTGGCGCTGATCGTCGCCTTCACCTGCGCGTTCATGACAGCGCTCACCGCGACCCCCGCTCACGCCGCCGACACCGTCTCCGGTGGACGCCTCGACTGGGGGATCAAGAAGTCGTTCCAGAACTACGTGACCGGCCCGATCGCCAAGGGCGCCTGGAGTCTCGTCGACGGCGCCGGAACCACAGGTGACAGTCAGTTCCGCTTCCACTCGGCGACCGGTGACTACGACGGGGGCAGCGGGGCGTTCACGGCCCGCTACTCCGGCGGCGTCCGATTCCAGGGGCACCCGACCGACGACGGTGGGTTCGAGATGGACCTGACCATCACCAATCCGACCGTGGAACTCGCCGGTGGCAACGGAACGCTCTACGTCGACATCATCACCCGCCATGGCGGCGAGACCAGCACGAACAGCCGCGTTCCGTTCGGCACGCTTGGAGTGTCCGGTCTGGACACTCGGGACGCCGGAACGTCGTTGGCGCTGTTCGATGTCCCCGTCACCCTCACGGCCGAGGGCGCCACCGCGTTCGAGGGCTACTACAGCGCCGGCACCGCGCTCGACCCGATGAACTTCTCCGGCGACATCACGGCCGCACCGGCCGACGACGATGACGCGAAGGACGACGACGAGGACAAGGACGACGGCGAGTTCTCCGGGGCGGCCGTCGACTGGGGAGTGAAACGCACCTGGCGCGAGTTCGTGGCGGGCGACATCGCCAAGGGCGGTTGGGAACTCGCCGACGGCGCCCAGGACGGTGGCGCGCTGTTCCGTTTCCCCGATGGCGACGGCGAGTACGACGAGAAGAAGTCGACCCTCACCGCGGAGTTCGAGGGCAGTCTCAGCTTCACCGGAGACGGCGTCGACGTCACGTTCTCCGACGTGGCCATGAAGATCACAAAGGACGAAGGCATCCTGACCGCCACCGTCACCGCCGACGGGGACACCACGAAGGACGCCGAGATCGTCACCTTCGACGCGTCCGACCTGGCCGCCGCGGACGGGCTGATCCTGATCGACCAGGTCCCGACCGTCCTCACCGAAGACGGTGCGACCGCGCTCGCCGGGCTCTACCAGCCGGGCACCGCGATGGACCCGATCACCGTCGCCGTCCCGCTCGACGCGGACGCGGCCATCCCTCCGTTGCCCGACCTCGGCAGCGATCCCGAACCGACTCCCAGTGCCGAAGACGCCGCCACTGAGACCCCGGCCCCCGGCACCCCATGGGCCACCGTCATCGCGATCGCCGCGGGCGTCGCGGTGCTCGCGCTCGCCCTCGGCCTGATCTGGCGTCAGCGCCGCAAGTCATCCGCCCCGGACACCGGCGACGCGCGAGCCGATACCGGAACGCACACCGACACCGACGTCGCTCCCGCCCCTGACGGCGATGCGAAGCCCGACACCAGCACCGCGACCCCGGACGAAAGCCGTCCCGCAGACCGGCAGTGAACCCGACACCCCACGCGTCCAACAACGCGTATGTACAAAGGAGACACACCATTATGTCCACCCACACCCCGATTCGGCGGTGGCTCGGCCGGATCTCGGCCGTCGCCGCGGCGGCGCTGCTGGGCCTCGGCGCCATGCCGGGTCTCGCCTCCGCCGACGACGCCGCCGTCTCCGACGGCACCCTCAACTGGGGTGTCAAGGAATCCTTCCGCAACTACGTAACTGGACCGATCGGCGGCGGCGACATCACCGTCCTCGATGGAGCTGTCGAGAACGCCGATGGCACCTTCGGATTCGGCTCCGGAACCGGCACCCTCTCCGGCGACGACGTCTCCGTGTCATTCACCGGCGCGGTTCGCTTCGAGGCCCACCACGGCGCGCTCGACCTGACGATCGCCAACCTCGCGGTCGACACCGCGAGCGGCGAACTCACCGCCGACGTCACGTCGAAGGACATGAGCTCCGGTGAATTCGTCGAGTACCCCGGCGTCACTCTCGCGGACCTGGACGACGCGGGAGCCGAACGCTCCACCGACGGCGACGTCACCACCATCGCCGGGATCGCCGCGACGCTCACGGCGAACGGTTCGGGCGCGTTCGGCGGTTTCTACGGCGAGGGCACCGCGCTCGACACCGCCACCGTCATCGTCACCACCGGCGACGACGGCACCCCGACCCCGGCAGACGGCGAAGTCTCCGACGGCTCCCTCGACTGGGGTGTCAAGGAATCCTTCCGCAACTACATCGTCGGGCCGATCGCCGACGGCGACATCGAGGTCTCCGACGGCGCGACCGAGACCGACGCCGGGTTCCGCTTCATGAACGCCTCCGGTGACTTCGCCGCTGACGCGGTGGACGTCGTCTTCGACGGCGCCGTCCGCTTCTACGGCCACAGCCACGGCGACGGCACCTACGAACTCGACCTGACGCTGTCGGACCTGCGGCTCGTCGGAGACGGCGCCGACGCCCTCCTGTACTCGGGCGACGTCGCGATCGCGAACGTGGACCTCGGCGACGGTTTCACCACTTCGGACGGCGTGGCCAGCCTCGTCGACGCGCCCGTCACCCTGACCGCCGAGGGCGGCGACTACTTCGGCGGCTTCTACGGAGAGGGCACCGAGCTCGACCCGTTGACGGTTCACCTGGCGCTCACCGACGACGCCACCATCCCCGGTGGCAACCCCGGCGTTCCGGCCGGCCCGGGCGGCCCGACTCTCGCGAAGACCGGCGCCTCCCTGACGGCGATCCTGGCCGGTGGCGCCGGTCTGCTCGTCGTCGGTGGCGGAGCCCTGTGGCTGACCCGTCGCCGCGCCCTGGGCGCCGCGGCCTAAGCCCGCACTACCGCCGAGCGATCCGTCGACGCATCGCCCGGCGAGACGGTCGGGGTTCCCGGTAGGCGGGAACCCCGACCGTCCTCGTTCATCCGGCATACGAAGAAGCACTCGAAGTCCTCACTTCGTGTCTTACAGTGACCTTGTTCGTGGATGGACCGAGGGGGAACGAGTGTCGGGTATGAATGGTCGATTGTCCGCTCGGTCGTCGGGAAGGTCGCGGGTCGGCGTGATCGGTCTTTCCGTGCTCTTGCTCGGCGTGATCGGCGCCGCGTTCGCCCCCGCCGCCGGCGGCGGCAGGCTGGGTGTCGCCATCGTCTCTGACTCCAGTGTGGACGAATCCGCGACGCCGTGTGACGTGGCGGGCTCACCTCGCATCGGCGCGGGAATCGGCCTCGCCGGCCTTGATCGCACGCTGACGAGACCGCTCCCCGGCGACCGGGCGGCGCTCGCCGGTGCCCCCGCTCTCGGTGAGGTTCCCGCGCCGCGTGGAGCCATCCCCGACGGCGAGTCCTTCGCCGCCGTCCCGAATCTCGGCGTCATCGCGGCGCTCGGGGCCGTCTTTCTCGCCCTCGGCTCGGTGCTGCTGTTGGCGTCGATGAAGCGACATTCCTGACCCGTCCGGCGTCCGTCAACCATCCATGATGGGTAGACGTGGTTCCAGCAGTGGGGCGATCGCCCTCATGTAGACGGTCGTGATGTGGTTGGAGTCCCTCAGGATCAACGTGTTGCCGATGACGGCCGGGCAGATCCCCTCGGCGCAGAACAACGGCAGCGGGTCGATGACGTCGATGTCGTTCGCGGAGGCGAGCTCGGCGATCCTTTGTGCTCGATCCGGGTCGAGTCGGGCGTCCGCCGAGGCGACGGCGCATTCCTCGACCTCGGTGGGGTGGCTCGCGACGCAGTCGGGGACCGGCCGACCGAAGTGCGGAGTGTCCATGATGTACGTGAGCTCACGGCCGGAGTCCTGAAGTCGATCGAAGGTCGTTTCCCAACCGTCGACCATCGCACCGTCCTGGTCCGGCACACGGGCGCCGGTCCCGTCGATGGGCGCGTGTCCGTTGATCGAACTCGTCACGATGAACTCGGGGTCGAGTCTCTCGATGAGCGCGAAGGACTCGGCCCGCCAACCCGAGCATTCGGTGTAGCGGCGTTTCAGATGGTCGTGGAAGATCTCGACCGTCGCCACGGGGCAACCGCTGCGGGTCAACGGAACCAGTCGCCAGCCGGTGTCCCGCGCGATCACGCTGAGGGTGGGTAGCCATTGAGCCGCGTGCGAGTCTCCGAACAGGACCATCGTGCGTTCGGCGTCAACGTCACCGTAGGAGCAGATCCCGTTTCTGGTCCGGCTGTCCGTCAGATCGAGATGGCACTCGTCATCCCGGTAGACGGCCGGGCGATCACCGCCAACGGCGTCCAGGGTCGGTGTCAGATTGGACGGGAGCATCGACTGATCGGCGGACGCGCTGATGAGCCCGGACAGCGTCGCGTTGGCGTCCGTCGCGTTCGACAGCGCGGCCGTGGTGTCGGTCGCCGGGGCGCCACGAGGCGTCGCCAGTGGCACCAGGACGACGATCGCCACCACTGCGGCGGCTGTCGTGGCTGCGGTCAGCGTCGCGCCGAGCCCGATCGCGCGCCACGGGGCGTGTTTCCACACGGGTAGCCGCCGGAGCGGGTCTTCGACGAGACGGTATGTCGCCCAAGCCAATCCGAGGGCGCCTAGCATCGCCAAACCGTTGAAGGCGATGGATCCGGTGCGGTCGAACGCGAACGGCGCGATGAGCAGGACGGGCCAGTGCCACAGATAGAAGCCGTAGGAGAGACGGCCGACGAACTGGAACGGCCGCAGCCGCAACAGAGCGAACGCGCCGTGGCGGGCGCCGGTGGTGCCGCCGGCCATGACGAGCACCGTGCCCGCGACCGGTAGGAGGGCGGCGTGACCGGGGAATGCGGTGCCGTCGTCGAAGAGGAACGCGGCGGTTCCGATGGCGGCGAGGCCGAGCCAGCTCGCCGCCGCCGCGACGGGCGGGGCGATTCGTGTGAGGCGGGGAGCGGCGAGAGCGAGCAGCGCGCCCGCCGCCAGCTCCCACGCGCGCGTGTGCGGTCCGAAGTACGACCAGGAGGCGGCGTCGGCGGAGTACGTCAGACTCAGCGCGAAGGACGCGACGAACACCCCCGATACGGCCGTTACCGCGAGCCGGGTGGAGCGGCGGGACCGAGGGCCCGCGACGCTCGCGACTCCGAGCAGCAGCAGTGGCCACAGTAGATAGAACTGCTCCTCCACCGCGAGTGACCAGAAGTGTTGCAGCGCCGACGGAGGCGAGTCGGCTCCGAAGTAGTCGGTGCCGACGATCGCGAGCCGCAGGTTCACCGCGTAGCCCGACGCGGCGACGGCGTCCCAGCCCAGACCGGCGAGGCGGGTGATCGGCAGCCACAGCCAGGCCGCGAGGAGCGTCGCGAGCAGGACGAGGGTGGACGCGGGCAGGAGTCGGGTGAAGCGCCGGGCGTAGAAGCGCCGCAGCGAGATCGTGCCGGTGTGGCGCAGTTCGCGCGCGAGGAGCGTGGTGATGAGGAAGCCGGAGATGACGAAGAAGACGTCGACGCCGACGAAACCGCCCGCCAGCGCGGGGATGCCCGCGTGGGCGGCGACGACGAGCCCGACGGCGACGGCGCGCAGTCCCTCGATGTCGGGGCGGAACCCCGAGTTCGTCGCCGGGGCGGGTCGTCGACGTGCGATCCCGTACCGCGTCTGTCTATTTTGTTCAATTGTGGTGGTCATGCGTGCCTTCGGTTGTTCCGCCAAAGCCTCGCATTATCGGGGTCTGGGGCCGTCGGCCTCGGGTTTCCCGACGGGTTCCGCGTGTCGGACGGGGCGGTGCGACGGCCTTACCCTTGGACGTGGATCCGTCCGCGTGAGTAGTGCGCGATCGCGGCGATCAACTCCGGGGTCGGTCGGTCGGCGATGAGGGTGCTCATCGTCAGTCTCGTTCCGACCATGAGCCGACTTTGCGCGTGTTCGAGGGCGGTCAGGGCGCCGCCCCGGCCCGCGTGCGAGTCGAACGGTTCGACGCACAGTGCCCGATCGCCGCCCCATCGCTTCAGCCGCATGCCGCGCACGGCCTCCCATGGCAACCACAGGGCGCGGACCGGGAACTTGCGCGAGCGCAGCCAGACGCCGTGCTCGTCACAGGCCAGGAGCGGCCCGCCGATCGTCATGAAGAGCGCCATGAATCCCCCGAAGAGGACCACCCCGAAGACGAGCGTCAAGGCGGTGGCCAGGGCGGCGTCCGGGGCGTCGAGGCGGAACCACCACGCGACGCTCATCAGCACCGACCACGCGAATCCGAAGCCGAGCCCGGCGCCGATCGCGCGCGCGGGCGAGGGGCGCACGACGTAGGCGAGGGTGTCCGGGATGCGGTCGGCCTGGTGTGCGGGAGGCACGGTGAAGGCGGTTTGATGCCACTCGGGTCGGGGGGCTTCGTGCACGGGGTGTTCGGTCATGGGGCAAGCGTAAAGAGGGAGGCCGTTCGCGGATTAGAAGTATCGAAATATATATCGAAACCGATGCATATGTGAAGGGCGGCGACTCGGCGACTAATGCGACGACGGGCCGAGGTCCGATCCATGCGCTGTCACACGTAGAGGCAGAAGGGATGACCCGCCGGATCGAGGAGGACGCGCACGTCGTCCTGGGGTTGGTCGGCGCACAGCTGGGCGCCGAGGGCGATCGCCCTGGCCGTCTCGGCTTCGAGGTCGGTGACCTGGAAGTCCAGGTGCAGCATCATCTGCTGCTCGCCGGGCCTGCCCGGCCAGGTGGGCCGCACGTAATCGGGGTTGAGCTGAATACCGAGGTAGGCGACGCCCTCGCCGAGGTCCAGCGCCGCACCGTCCTCGTCGAGTTTCCAGATCGGCCAGCCGCGCAACTCGGAGTAGAAGCGGGTCAACGTTTCGACGTCGTCGGTGTCGAGGACGACTCCCCACCAGGCGGTCCGGTCCCATCGCTCGCGGGAGACGCCCCGCCGGGCTTCCTCATCGGTCACGTCGGCAGTCTACGGTCGGACGGCTCGACGAGACGTGCCCGACGGGGCGCGGCCCCACCGTTTCGAGCGGGGCCGCGCCGCGGTGGTTCAGGCGCGCGGGTTCGGGCTTTCGGTCTTGCCCGCGTCGAACTCGGCGACCGGGGCGAGGGCTTCCTCGATGGCCTTCAGGACATCGGTCGTCAGCTTCACGCCGGAGGCCTTGACGTTGTCGGCGACCTGCTCGGGGCGGGTCGCTCCGATGATCGCGGCCGAGACGTTCCCGTTCTGAAGGACCCACGCCAGTGCCAGCTGGGCCATGGTCAGGCCGAGGTCTTCGGCGATCGGCTTGAGGAGTTGCACCCGCTCCAGCAGTTCCTGATTGTTCAAGAAGGACTGTACGAAGTGGGACGAGTTCGGGTCGGTCGCGCGGCTGCCGGCGGGGGCGGGCTGGCCGTGGAGGTACTTGCCGGTCAGGACGCCCTGGGCCAGCGGCGACCAGACGATCTGGCCGATGCCGAGCTCCTCGCACGTCGGCACGACCTCGGCCTCGATGACTCGCCACAGCGCCGAGTACTGGGGCTGGCTCGACACGAGCTGGATGTTGAGGTCCTTGGCGAGCGCGGCGGCTTCACGGATCTGCGAGGCCTTCCACTCGGAGACGCCGATGTAGTGGGCCTTGCCGGCGTGGACGATGTCGGCGAACGCCTGCATGGTCTCGTCGAGCGGGGTCTGGTAGTCGTAACGGTGGGCCTGGTAAAGGTCCACATAGTCCGTCTGGAGCCGACGTAGGGAGTCGTCGATGGACGCCATGATGTGCTTGCGGGACAGGCCTCGGTCGTTCTTGCCGTCGCCCATCGGCCAGTAGACCTTGGTGAAGATCTCCAGGCCGTCGCGGCGCTGGCCGGCGAGTGCGCGGCCGAGGACTTCCTCGGCCGCGCCGCGCCCGTAGACGTCGGCGGTGTCGAAGGTCGTGATCCCGGCGTCGAGTGCGGCGTTGACGCACGCGACGGCGGCGTCCTCCTCGACCTGGGAACCGTGGGTGATCCAGTTGCCGTACGCGATTTCACTGATGATGAGGCCGCTGCGGCCTAGGTGTCGATATTCCACGGGCTCGACGTTACCCAAGGGCAGGGTGGTTCGTCATGTGCGCTGGGGCACGGCGCGTTGATAAATCACAGTGGACCATCATCGATCTCGAGTAGGGCGTCGAGCCGACGCAGGATGGTGCGTCGGTCGTATTGCGGGGGCAGGAGTTCGTCGCCGGACCGATCGCGGGCGCCCCACTGGTCGCCTCCTCGCGTCACGGCGAAGCCGGACGGGTGGATGACGATGTCACGGTGGTGCGGCGGCACGATGAGACGGCCCGAACGGTTGACGACACCCTTGGTGCCGCGCCGGTCGACGACGGCCATGCCGTTGACGAAACCGGTGACGGACCGTCCGTCTGGCAGTGGGGTGCGCATTCGGTCGTAAAGGAACGGGACGGCCTGGGCGCCGGTGGTGTCGATGGCTCCCCATCCGCCGGTCTTCACGGCGGCGACCCCGCCTCGGAAGTCGCCCACGTCGTCGTACTTCGGGGGGACGACGACCGTGCGGTCCTTGTCGAGGAAGCCCCACTTGCCGGTGTGCGGGTCTTGGAAACGACGGGGGAAGGGGAAACCGGCGCGCTCATCCCATGACCTCGATGCCGGGCCGAAGCCAGCGGGGGCGCGTCGGTAGACGATCTCCAGGGCGGGTTCGGCGACCGAGGTCGTGAACTCGTCCGCCGTGTATTCAATGGCGCGTTCGATGTGGACGAGCGCCTCGGTGAGGCGGTCCTGCGCAATGCAGGAGAGCGCCGCGATCGCGAGGACGCGTCCGATGAGTCGTTTCGGTAGTTCTCCCATCTCGGCGAGCGCGAACATCCGGTCGGCGTCCTGGTGATCACCGCGCATGCGGTACACCTGGCCGAGCCGGACTCGCGCGGGCGCCTCGAGGGTGTCGACGCCGACGGATTCGGCGTGTTCGAGGGCCTGTTTCGCATCGGATTCGGCGGGGTCGAACTCGCGCAGCAGCCGCTGCGTGAGTGATCTGACCCCGAGAAGTTGTGCCTTGTGAGTGTCGGTCGTGGCTTCAAGCAGCCGTCTGGACGTTTCGTCCCGGACGGCGACGAGCATGCCGTAATCGAGGACCTGTTGTGTGAGTGTGGCGACCTCAAGTGGGCCGAGCACACCGCGAACCGCTTCTCGAAGGTCCGCCGCGACATCCGCCATGCGCACACTTTGCCATGAGTTCACATGCCGTGCACCGCGTGTCCCCGCTTCATCGGCTCGCGGACAGGTCGCCGACGACGCGTCGCGAGACGGCGTCGCTGGGTGGTTTCGGCCGTTCGGGTCGACTTCGAACCCGCTGGGTGACGGGCGGGGTCCCGGACCCGTCGAGGATCCCGCGCGGCGCGCGGCGCCCATCCGACCGTCGTCGCGGGTGGCATCGTCTACACGAGACGGCGCGGATCGTGCCTCCCCCTCTCGTCGGCTCCGTCGCGGCGAGTACGCTGTCCCGTCGCGCACTGGACGTACGAACCCTCACGATCGCCACTCCGTCGTCACACGGACGCCGCTCCCCACGCGGCGTTGACTCGGACTCGCGGCTGCCATGGGCAGGTCGGTACGGACTCGCTTTCCGCATCGTCGTCTCAGGAGCCGTTATGAACATGATGCTCGCCTTGTCGCGGGCCGGATTTCGCCGTTTCGCCACCTATCGTCAGGCGACCCTGGCCTCGTGCGTCACCAACACCGTCTTCGGATGCATGCGGACCTTCGTGCTGCTCGCGGTCGCGGGCTCCGCCGGTGTCGCGGCCGGTTACACCGGTCCGCAGTTGTCGACGTACGTCTGGATCGGGCAGGGCCTGATCGGAGTGGTCGCGCTGTGGGGTTGGACGGAACTGTCGGAACGAGTACGCACGGGGGAGGTCGCCGCCGATCTTCTGCGCCCCGTAAATCCGGTGTGGACGTACCTGGGGATCGACCTGGGTCGGGCCGCCTTTGCGCTGCTGACCCGGATGGCCGTGCCCATCGCCGTCGGCGCGTTGTTCTTCCCGTTCTACTGGCCGCAACGGGTCTGGACGTATCCGTTGTTCGCGGTCAGTGTGGTTCTCGCCGTCCTCGTGTGCTTCGGGCTGCGATACATGCTCAACGCGACCGCCTTCTGGCTGCTCGACGTGCGCGGCGTACTGATGTTGTGGGCGATCGCGTCGGGCGTCGGCAGTGGCCTGTACTTCCCGCTCGGGTTCATGCCGGAGCCGATCGCGTTCTTTCTCCAGTACGCGACGCCGTTCCCGTCGATCCTGCAAATGCCCGCCGACGTCGGCGTCGAACTCGGCGGAGTCGCTGATCAGCTCGGCCGCGTCGCGGTGCAGGCGCTGTGGGCGGCGGCCTGCCTCGGCGGCGCGTTCTGGGTCCAGTCCCGGGCGACCCGGAAGCTGGTGATCCAAGGTGGATAGACCGTTTCGGGTGTACGGCCACCTCGTCGCCGCCCAGGTCCGCTCACAGTTGCAGTACCGGACGTCGTTCACATTGGACCTCATCGGACAGACGCTGTTCACGGTGCTCGACTACGTGACGGTGATCGTCCTGTTCTCCGTGACCCCGACCCTCGCGGGATTCACCTTGCCGCAGGTACTGCTCATCACGTCGATCGCGGCCGTCGGCTTCGGATTGGCCGACCTCGCCGTCGGCAACGTCGAACGCCTCAAGGCGTACATCCGCACCGGCACCCTCGACGCGATGTTGATCAGGCCGCGCCGGGTCCTTCCACAGCTGCTGGCGATCGACTTCCAGCCCCGACGTCTCGGTCGGCTCGCCTTCGCGCTCGGCGGCCTCGTCGTCGCGTCGGTCGCCTGCGAGCTCGACTGGACTGTATGGACTGTCGTGAAGCTGGTCGCCGCGCCGATCGTCGCGGGCGTGTACTTCTCTGCCCTGTTCGTGGCGGCGGCCTCCGTCGCGTTCTGGTGGATCGACTCCGGTGAGTTCGCCAACTCGCTCACCTACGGCGGGCGGGAGTTCACGACCTACCCGATCAACCTGTACGGCGGTCTGTTCCGGCACGTCTTCGCCTTCGCGCTCGGCTTCGGCTTCGTCTCCTACTACCCGGCGCTGTCGATCACCGGCATCCCCGATCCGCTCGGCATGCCGACCTGGATCGCGGCCCTGTCGCCGATCGTCGCCGCGCTCGCGGCCGCCCTCGCCGCCGTCTGCTGGCACCTCGGAATACGGCACTACAACGGAACGGGATCCTGACATGGCAACGAACACGGTCATCGACGCGCGAGGACTGCGCAAGGAGTTCACCGTTTACAAGAAGGTCGGACGCCTCAAACGGGAACGGTCGATAGTGGCCGCCGTCGACGGCGTCGACGTGCGCGTCGAACGCGGCGAAATGATCGGCTACATAGGACCGAACGGGGCCGGCAAGTCGACCACTTTGAAGATGATGACCGGCATCCTCGTCCCGACGGACGGCCGACTCACGGTGTGCGGCATGGAACCCGTCGCCAACCGTCGCCACCTGACGCGACGCCTCGGCGTCGTCTTCGGCCAACGGTCCGCGCTGTGGTGGGATCTTCCACTGCGCGAATCGTTCAGCCTCCTGCGCCACGTCTTCGCCGTCGACGCGGTCGAACACGCGCGACGCCTCGACCGCTGCCGTGCCCTACTCGACCTCGACGAGTTCCTGGACACCCCCGTCCGACAACTGTCGCTGGGCCAGCGCATGCGCGGCGAACTGACGGCGGCACTGTTGCACGGACCCAGTCTGCTGTTCCTCGACGAGCCGACGATCGGCCTCGACGTGGTGAGCAAACAGGCCGTCCGGTCGTTCCTCGCCGAACTCGGCGCGACCGGGGACGTCACGATCGTCCTCACGACCCACGACCTCGCCGACATCGAGCGGCTGTGCGAGCGGCTCGTCGTCATCGATCACGGACGGGTCGTCCACGACGGGGGCCTCGACGCGCTGCACCGCAGGTACGGCTCGCAGCGCACGGTCGTCGCCGACCTCGCGACGGAACCCACGGGTCCAGTGCTCGTCGGCGGGCTGACCGGCGTCGTCGACGCCGCCGATCCCCGTCGCCTGTCCTTCGCGCTGCCGGACGGCGGACTCTCGGCCGGAGCGCTCGTCGCCCAACTCGCGCAGTCCGTCGAGCTCCACGACGTCGCGATCGTCGAACCCGACATCGACGACGTCATCGCCAAGCTCTACAACGGCGCCACCGGCTGACTCGGACGGGGCGGGGACACGTCCAACGGTCCCCGCCCCACGGGTACTACCGAGCGTCGAACACCTTAGGGCGGTTCATAGGATGAGGTCGCGACCAAGACCACCCCAAGGAGCGACCAAGTGATCGACTGGCTGACCAGCGTGGTGCAGTTCGCCGCCCTCGGGGTGGCGGCCTGGTTCCTCGTGCTGACCTTGCGCAAGCGCCCCGTCATCCGGTGGCACCTGTACCTCCTCGCGGCGCTGGAGGTCATCGTCCTCGCGCAGGCCGTCACCTCGATCGTCCAGGTTACGGGCGTGAGCTTCTCCGACGAGACGATCATGTTCGTCGGCTACCTCGCCACGGCCGCGCTCGTCGTACCCGCCGCCGGGATCTGGGGAACGATCGACCGCAGCCACTGGGGGACCGCCGTCGTCGCGGGAGGCTGTGCAACGGTCGCCGTGCTCGTCCTGCGGATGGACCAGGTGTGGCGTCTCGTCGGAGCCGCGACGTGAGCGCCGCCGTCACGCGGTCCGGTCCGGGCCGACTGCTCATCGCCGTGTACGCCGTGTTCGCCGTCGCCGCGATCGCCCGCGCCGGTTGGCAGCTCGCGACGGACTACGCGGCCGCGCCGCTGGCGTATCTCCTGTCGGCGCTCGCGGCCGCGATCTATGTCGTCGCGACGATCGGCATCGCCGCCCGCGGGACCGCCTGGCATCGCGTCGCCGCCTTCGCGTGCGCCGTCGAACTCGCGGGCGTTCTCGTCGTCGGCACCGCCAGTTTCGTCGTCCCCGAGTACTTCCCGGCGGCGACGGTGTGGTCGCGGTTCGGGTCGGGGTACGGGTGGGTCCCGCTCGTGCTGCCCGCGCTCGGTCTGGCGTGGTTGTGGCGAACCCGGGGCGGGGCACCCGTCGACGTCCCGAACCCGCGAGCGACGGCCGACGACCCGGCCGTCGACGAGCGGATCCGGTCGGTCTCCGAGGGTTCGACGCGGTGACCCGCGCCGAACGCCGCGATCCGTCTCAGCGGTCCGTCGCGAACCGGTCGATCTCGCGCAGTTCCGCCTCGGTGAACGTCAGATTCTCGACGGCGCCGAGGTTCGCGTTCAACTGATCGACGCTCGACGCCCCGATGACGAGGCTCGTCATCCGCTCGTCCCGCAGCGCCCACGCCAACGCGAGTTGAGCGAGGGACTGGCCCCTGCCCGACGCGATGTCGTTGAGGCCGTGGACTTTCGACATCGTGTCGTCGGTCAGATCGCTCTCGTTGAGGAACACGCTCGTGCGGATCCGCGAATCGGCGGGGACCCCGTCGAGATAGCGATCCGTCAGCAGGCCCTGAGCGAGCGGACTGTACGCGATGCAGCCCGCCCCTACCGTCGCCGTCGCGTCCAACAGACCGTCCCGCTCGATCCAGCGGTTGAACATCGAATAGGACGGCTGCGTGATGAGCAGAGGTGTGCCGAGTTCGGACAGGATCGCCGCGGCCCTGCTCAACTGTTCCGCCCGGTAGTTCGACAGACCGACGTACAGGGCCTTGCCCGCGCGGACGGCCGCGTCGAGCGCGCCCATCGTCTCCTCCAGCGGGGTGTCCGGGTCCGGGCGATGATGATAGAAAATGTCCACATAGTCCAACCCCATGCGGGCGAGGGACTGGTCCAACGACGCGGTCACGTACTTGCGGCTGCCACCGTCGCCGTAGGGGCCGTCCCACATGCCGTATCCCGCTTTCGACGAGATGACGAGCTCGTCGCGATGGGCCGCGAGATCCGTGGCGAGCATCCGTCCGAAGTTCGACTCGGCGGCACCCGGCGGCGGGCCGTAGTTGTTCGCCAGATCGAAATGCGTCACGCCCGCGTCGAACGCGCGACGCACGATCTGTCGCCCGGTCTCGTAGCCGCGGTCGTCACCGAAGTTGTGCCACAGGCCGAGCGAGATCGCGGGCAGGAGGAGGCCGCTGCGTCCCGAGCGGCGATATGTCATGGACTCGTAACGATCGAAGGCAGCCCGATAGGTCATTCGTCCGAGCTTAGAGCCTGGTCTGAGCTTCTTCCGTGCGCTCGAAGCGGTCCTTCGGCGCCCTCGACCGCCCGGCGCACAGAGCGTGGACATGCGAAGAGGCGGNCNCCGNCCGGCGTCCGCCTCGACACATCAGGCTCGACTATCCCTTGACCACCTTGCCCAGGTCCTCGACCTGGGTACGGCGGTCGATGCTGGGACGGGGGCGCGGCATCCGCAGCTTCTTGAACATGATCGACCGCGAGATCGCGTACCAGTACAGGCCGGGCTTCCGCTGCTTCGTCTTCGGGAAGCGGCCCCAGACGATCCGCTTGATCTTGCGGCACAGGAAGACGCTGTCGATCACGAACGCCAGGAGGATCGCCACCCAGCCGATCAGTGACGCCGTCTGCAACACCGGGGGCATCGCCGGGTTGTTGAGGAACATGATCAGGATCGCGACGACGAAGAAGTACTGGCCGATGCTGACCCGTGAGTCGACGATGTCACGCACGAGCAGGCGCTCGGGCCCCTTGTCGCGCGGCATGTGGTACTTGTCGTACAGCGGGTCGCCACGGTCCTGGCCCTCGGAGATCCGCATGCGTTCCGTCCGGCGCTGGGCGGCGAGCTTGCGCTTGGCCTCCTTGTCCGGCTTCGGTCCCCTCGTGGCCTTCGCGCGCTCCCGCGCCTCCTTGTAGGTCTTGGGAGGGTTGGCCGGGGGCCGTGCCTGCTTGTGGGTGGGACGCTTCGGCGTCGGCTCCGCCTTGTCACGGGTGGAACCGCTGACCTTCTTCGTCTCCTGCACGGCGGACACGGGTCGGCTGTCGCTCATTGAGAACTCTTTCGGTGAAGCAGCGTCCCCCGAAGGGGACCGTTGAACAGCGGGCGGATCAGCAACGATACCCGGTCACGGGCGCTCGACATTGGCGCCGAGCGCCGCCAACTTGGCGTCGAAGTCCTCGTAGCCGCGTGTGATGTAACGGTCGACACCGAACACCCGGGACGTGCCCTGGGCGGCGAGCGCCGCGATCAGGTGACTGAACCCGGCGCGCAGGTCGGGGATCTGGAGGTCGGCCGCGTGCAGCTTCGACGGTCCGGCGATGACGGCCGAGTGGAGGAAATTGCGGCGTCCCCAGCGGCACGGCGTCCCGCCGAGGCAGTCGCGGTACAGCTGGATGTTGGCGCCCATCTGGCGCAACTCCGCGGTGTAACCGAAGCGACGTTCGTACACGGTCTCGTGGACGATCGACAGGCCGTGCGCCTGCGTCAGGGCGACGACGAGCGGCTGCTGCCAGTCGGTCATGAGGCCCGGGTGGACGTCGGTCTCCAAGGCGACGGGGGAGAGCTCGCCGCCGGGGTGCCAGAAGCGGATGCCGCCTTCGGGGGAGTCGTCGATCTCATACGCGCCGCCGATGGTGCGGAAGGTGTTGAGGAAGGTCATCATGTCGACCTGGTTGGCGCCGCGCACGAAGACTTCGCCTTGGGTCGCGAGCGCGGCGGCGGCCCAGCTGCCCGCCTCGATCCGGTCGGGGATGGGGCGGTGCTGGTAGCCGCCGAGACGGTCGACGCCCTCGATCTCGATGACGCGGTCGGTGTGCACCTTGATGATCGCGCCCATCTTCTGCAGGACGCAGATGAGGTCGATGATCTCGGGCTCGACCGCGGCGTTGCGCAGTTCGGTGACGCCCTCGGCGAGGACCGCCGTCAACAGGATCTGTTCCGTCGAACCGACCGACGGATAGTCCAGTGTGTACTTAATGCCCTGGAGTCGTTGCGGCGCGGACAGGTGCATGCCGTCGGGCTGCTTGTCGATGACGGCACCGAACTGGCGCAACGCGTCCAGGTGGAAGTCGATGGGGCGGCCGCCGATGTTGCATCCGCCGAGATTGGGGATGTAGGCGCGGCCGAGTCGGTGCAGGAGGGGACCGCACAGGAGGATCGGGATGCGGCTGGAACCGGCGTGCACGTTGATCTCGTCGACACCCGCCGTCACGATGTTGGTGGGGTCCATCGTGAGGGACCGGTCTTCGGTCATCGTGGTGCGGACACCGTGCAGCTCAAGCAGGCCGCGCACGATCTCGACGTCACTGATCGCAGGAACATCGTGCAGTATGGACGGAGAGTCGCCGAGTGCGGCGGCGACCATCGCCTTGGAGACCAGGTTCTTGGCGCCTCGCACCCGGATCTCGCCTGTGAGTGGGGTACCGCCGTGCACTATGAGAACGTCGTTGCTCAACGCGAGGGACCTTTCGAATATCACGAGTCGATTGCAATCGGGTTAACGTATCGCCGACTCGCGAGCATAGCGTTCCGGCGAGGGTCGAAGGTGCGGGGCGCAGACCGGTGGTGATCAGGTCACCGACCGTCCTCGTTCGTGCGCCCACGCCGCGCGACCTGCCCGGGGAAGATCGATTCGAATCAAGGGGGATCGATCGACGAACGAGGGGCCGCCGCGGCTGTTGCCGGTACGCCTTCGGCGGCGCGCGGATGTCCACGCGCCGCCTGAAACGCTACCCCGCCTAGGGATCGTCCCGTTACCTCAGGGCTTGGCGGGCGGTCGAGACGTCGTCATTCGGCGAGGCGGGACGCGGGCGTCCTCACGCTTGAGCGCGAACGGGCACGCCGGACGTCACGGCGATCGGGCCAAAGACCGGTCCGGAGGTGCGCCGAATCACCGGAAACCGATACGGCCCTAGTGGTTCGGCGACATCCCCGTCGCGAGTGTTCGTCGCCGCCGACATGCGGGAGAACACCGCCGACGCCGTGAGACGCCGTACGTGGGGCACGCCCTACGGGAGCGCGAGCATGCGGTCCAGCGCGTGACGGGCGTTCACCGTCGTGTCCTCGTCGACGACGATCCGGTTCGGGACGCGTCCGGCGACGAGTTCCTCCAACGCCCACACCAGGTGCGGCAGGTCGATCCGGTTCATCGTCGAGCAGTAGCAGACGGCCTTGTCGAGGAACATGATCCGCTTGTCGGGGTGCTGATTGGCCAAGCGCCGCACCAGGTTCAGCTCGGTGCCGATGGCCCACGCCGAACCCGGCTCGGCCTCCTCGATCGCGGTGATGATGTATTCGGTCGAACCGACGCGGTCCGCCGCGGCGACGACCTCGTGCGTGCATTCGGGGTGCACCAACACGTTCACGTCCGGAACCCGCTCGCGCACGTCGTTGACGCTGTCGAGGGTGAAGCGGCCGTGGACCGAGCAGTGCCCGCGCCACAGGATGATTCGCGCCTGGCGCAACTGTTCCGTCGTCAGGCCGCCGTTCGGCTTGTGCGGGTTGTAGACGACGCAGTCGTCCAAGTCGAAGCCGAGCTCACGCACGACCGTGTTGCGGCCCAAGTGCTGGTCGGGCAGGAACAGCACCTTCTCGCCGCGCTCGTACGCCCAGCGCAGGGCACGCTCGGCGTTCGACGACGTGCACACGACGCCGTCGCGGCGCCCGACGAAGGCCTTGATGTCGGCCGAGGAGTTCATGTACGTCATCGGAACGACGGAATCGGCGATGCCGGCGTCGACGAGGGCGTCCCAGCAGTCCTCGACCTGCTGCGCGGCGGCCATGTCGGCCATCGAACAGCCCGCCGCCATGTCCGGCAGGATGACCTGCTGGTCGGGGCCGGTCAGGATGTCGGCCGACTCGGCCATGAAGTGCACACCGCAGAAGACGATGTACTCCGCCTCGGGGCGGGCGGCGGCCTGCTGGGCGAGCTTGAAGGAGTCGCCCGTGACGTCGGCGAACTGGATGACCTCGTCACGCTGATAGTGGTGCCCGAGGATGAAGAGGCGATCGCCGAGGGCCTTCTTCGCGGCCCACGCCCGTTCGACGAGGTTCGGGTCGCTCGCGGGAGGCAGCGCGCCGGGGCAGTCGACGCCCTTCTCCGAATCGGGGTCCGTGCCACGGCCCAGCAACAACAGCGCGGTAGCGGTCGATCCGGGCTCGACAAAGGTGCTCACGGCGGCCCTCCCAGGGGCGAGTCGATATTTATCGTCGTTCTGACGCGTAATGCTGATTCTCTCACAACGACACGCCCAGGAGCGTCGCCGAGCCCTGTGATGTCGACCGCCCGCGCGGCGACGCATACAGTGGCGCTCGTGCGCGTGTTGATATGCCCTGACAAGTTCGCCGGCACCGTCACCGCGGCCGAGGCCGCCGCCGCGATCGCGGCCGGATGGCGCGACGTCGATCCCGACGCCGACCTCGTCGAGATACCGCTCGCCGACGGTGGCCCGGGAATGCTCGACAGCCTCGAACTCGCCCTCGGCGGGAGTCGCCGTGTCGTCGACACGTACGACCCGCTGGGCCGACCCATCGAGGCGGCGTACCTGCGCGTCGACGACACCGCATACATCGAGAGCGCCGCCGCCTGCGGCCTTCACCTCGTGGACGACGCCGAACGCGACCCCTCGCGCACCACGACCTTCGGGCTCGGTCTGCTGATCGCCGACGCCATCGAGACCGGCGCGCGCACGGTCGTCGTCGGACTCGGCGGCTCGGCCACGAACGACGGCGGCGCCGGTCTGCTGATCCCGCTCGGCCTGACAGCGCTCGACGGTCGGGGCCTCGCCCTGCCGTACGGGGGCGCCGCGCTCGTCGACTGTGACCGCCTCGACGGGAGTCCCCGCCTGCGCGACGCCGTCCTCGTCGCCGCGACCGATGTGGACAATCCACTGTGCGGTATCAATGGGGCGTCCGCCGTCTTCGGTCCGCAGAAGGGCGCCGACGCCAACGACGTCCAGGTCCTCGACCACGCGCTCCGTCGATTCGCGGCGATCCTCGCCGCCGACGTCGAGGGCTGCCCGCCGGACATCGCGAACCTGCCCGGCTCCGGCGCCGCCGGGGGAGCGGCCGCCGCGCTCCTGGCCCTCGGTGCCCAGCGCACCTCCGGGGCCGCGCTGGTCCGCTCCGCCACCGGTCTCGACGCGCGGTTGGACGAGGCGTCGCTCGTCATCACCGGGGAAGGCTCCTTCGACCATCAGACGCTTGGCGGCAAGATCGTCGTCAACGTCGCCAATGCCGCCGCCGAGCGCGGACTGCCGTGCACGGTCGTCGCCGGTCGTGTCTCCGTCGGACGACGTGAGGCCGCCGCCGCCGGGATCACCCGTACCTACTCGCTGGCCGAGCACTACGGTTCGGTCGAGGAGGCGATGCGCCGACCGCTCGACGGTCTGCGCGTCATCGGCGCGACCATCGCACGGCAGTGGCGCCGATGACGGCGCGGAATGTCGTCGCCTTCGGTGGCGTTCGCTACCGTGGAAGCAGTTACTTGACCCGAACGTAGGAGACCACCGTGTCCGAGACGCAGACCGAGACCACCGAGACCACCGAGACGACCAAGCCGACCGGCGTCACGCTCACCGACGTGGCCGCCGAGAAGGTGAAGGCGTTGCTGGAGCAGGAAGGCCGCGACGACCTGCGGCTGCGGGTGGCGGTGCAGCCGGGCGGTTGTTCGGGCCTGCGCTACCAGCTCTTCTTCGACGAGCGCTCGCTCGACGGGGACATCGTCGACGGCTACGACGGCTTCGAGGTCGTCGTCGACCGCATGAGCGTGCCATATCTCACAGGCGCCAGCATCGACTTCGCGGACCGCATCGACGCGCAGGGTTTCACGATCGACAACCCGAACGCCGGCGGGTCCTGTGCCTGCGGCGACTCGTTCCACTAGAGACTCAGGCGCGAGGGGCGGCCCGGCCACGGTCGGAGTGCCGCCCCTCGCGTTCTTCCCAGCCGTTACGGCCCCGCCGCCGCGCACGTGACGCTTCTCGCGGAAGTCGCCTTCCCGGCGGGTCAGGGAACTCATCTCCCGCCTCGTGAGCGTCCTGCGGCGGATCGTCGGCGTTCACGTGGCGCTCTCCGGTGCAACGAACACCAGGATCCGCCGAGGAGCCGCGACTCGCCACGCGTTCACTCGGGGCCCGCTCGCCACGGCGAACAGGCCCTAGAGGTTGTCTTCGTTACCTCAGGTCGTGCGAGGCGCGGGTCAGGGCGTCACTCGGCGAGGCGGAGGATCGCCTGCATACCGGTGTCGTATGCAGGGGATCCGACAACACGGCCGATGGCGTTTTGGCGCCGCCGGAGCCGATCGGCTGGGTAACGAGACAACCTTTAGCACGACCGGCCGCATCGGCACTCGACCCTCGACCGGCCATCGCACCGGTACGGCCGGGTAACCTGACCGCGCTGTATTTGTCGTCTCCTGCTAGGACACCTCTCGATGAAGATCGCCGTGACCGGTTCGATCGCCACCGACCACCTCATGCATTTCCCTGGTCGGTTCGCCGATCAACTCATCGCCGACAAGCTGGACAAGATCTCCTTGTCCTTCCTCGTCGATGACCTGGTCCTCCGACGCGGCGGCATCGCCGCGAACATCAGTTACGGGATGGCCCAGCTCGGACTGGCACCGATACTCGTCGGCGCCGTCGGCAAGGACTTCTTCGACGACTACGAGGGCTGGCTGTCGGGCAACGGCGTCGACACCGAGTCCGTCTACGTGAGCCAGACCGCGCACACCGCCCGGTTCGTCTGCACCACCGACGAGGACATGTGCCAGATGGCGTCCTTCTACGCCGGTGCCATGGCCGAATCCCGCAACATCGACCTCACTCCGATCGCGAAGCGCGTCGATGGTCTCGACCTGGTGCTCGTCAGCGCCAACGACCCCGAGGCCATGCTGCATCACAGTAGGCAGTGTCGCGAGCTCGGAATCCCGTTCGCGGCGGACCCGTCGCAGCAGCTCGCCCGACTCGACGGAGCCGGAGCCCGCGACCTGATCCAGGGCGCCAAGTTCCTGCTCTCCAACGAGTACGAGAAGGAACTGCTCGAATCGAAGACCGGCCTCACCGACGCCGAGGTCCTCGACCGCGTACAGCTGAGGGTCACGACCCTCGGCAAGGACGGCGTGGAGATCACGGGTAGGGGAATGGACCCGATGCGCATCCCCGTCGCGAGGGTGTTGCACGCCTACGACCCGACCGGCGTCGGCGACGGCTTCCGCGCCGGATTCTTCGCCGCCCTGTCCTGGGGGCTGAGCGCTCGCCGAGCGGCCGAGGTCGGTTGCATGATGGCCGCGCTCGTCCTGGAGACGGTCGGCCCGCAGGAGTACGCGGTGGACCGCGCGTCCTTCATCCGACGACTCGGTGAGTCTTACGGGCCGGCCTGCGCCGCCGAGGTGTCCGCGCATCTGCCCGGAGCCTGACCGACGCTCGAACGCTCTCGTGAGGGGCGGTGCGCTTAGTCGTGCCGCCCCTCACGGCGTTCAGGTCACTCGTCGGGCACCTTCGGTTGGGCGTTCATGACAAGGAATGTGTCAGTTTTCGTCATGGATTGGTACCGCCGTCTCGGACCGGCGTGAGGACATGACGAACGGTCGTCGTGGTGGCCGCGCGAACGCGCCGATTCTACTGTGGTTACCCGCCCGAATTCTCTTGCCAGACTTGACAATTGGACAGTCAAGAGGTCAAGCACTGTCAAGCACCATCTACATTTCGGATGAATAACGGGCCCTACCGCACCATCGTCTCGTCGGTAAGAGTGACGGTTAGCAATGCGTTTTTAGTGGTGGGGGCGCTGTAGAAACAGCGCACCGCCTTTTATTCAAGGAGGCTGTAGATGCGCAAGCGTCTCATCGCCACCGTAGCCGTGGCGGCCCTGGCCGTCGCCGGTTGTAGTGGTGGCAACAGCGACGACCCCGCTTCAGAGGGCATCGACGGGGGCACACTGCGTCTCGGTATGCCCGGTGAGGGCCCGCCGCACCTGTCCCCGTTCCTGTCGGCGGACACGTCGAGCGGCGCGATCGTCGACAAGATCTACGTTGGCCTGGTTCGCTACTCGGCGGAGACCAGTGAGGTCGAGAACCTCATCGCCAAGGAGTTCACCACCGAGGACAACAAGACCTGGACCGTCACCATCAACGACGGCTGGACCTTCCACAACGGTGAAGAGATCACGGCCCAGACCTTCGTCGACTCGTGGAACTTCACCGCGAACGAGACGAACGCGCCGGACAACAACCAGTTCCACTCGCGCGTCGTCGGCTACGAGGACGTCAAGACCGGCAAGGCCGACGCGATGGAGGGCTTGAAGGTCGTCGACGAGACCACCTTCGAGGTCACCTTCTCGCAGTCGTGGCTCGCCTTCCCGACCGCCATGGGTTACCCGGCCTACTTCCCGCTCGCCGCGGACTGCATGGCCGACGCCGAGGCGTGCGACCAGAAGCCGATCGGTAACGGCCCCATGATGTACCCCGAGGGCGATGTCGACAAGAACGTCGAGATCGAGCTCACGCGTTGGGACGACTACAAGGGCACGAAGCCCAAGGTCGAGAAGGTCCAGTACAAGATCTACACCGACGATGTCGCGATGTGGGCCGCGTACGAGTCCGACGAGATCGACATGGCCGCCGCCCCCGAGGCGGAGTACACCAAGGCCTCGACCGAGATGGCCGACCAGCTGCTGACCGCTCAGTCCGCCAGCTTCACCTACGCGGGCTTCCCGACCAAGGTCGCCCCGTTCGACAAGAAGGAAGTCCGCCAGGCGTTCAGCCTCGCGGTCGACCGCAACGCCGTGCTGGAGGCCGCGTTCCAGGGCCGTCACACCCCCGCGACGTCCTTCACCCCGCCGACCGTGATCCCCGGCGGCATCGACGGCACCTGCGGATACTGTGAGCTCGACGTCGAGAAGGCCAAGGAACTCCTCGAAGAGGCCGGCGGCTGGAAAGAGGGCGAAGTCCTCAACCTGTACGTCAACGAGGGCGTCGGTCACGAAGCGTGGATGAAGGTCGTCGGTGACCAGCTCAAGAAGAACCTGGGCATCGACTACAAGCTGAACAGCCTCACGTGGGAGGACTACCTCAAGCTCAACACCGCGGGTGACTTCGACGGTCTGTTCCGTCTCGGTTGGGCGCCGGACTACCCCCTCAACGAGAACTACCTGACCGGCGTCTACGGCCACGGCCCGGACAACGGTTTCGGTTACCTCAACGAGGACTTCGAGGCCAAGCTGGCCGAGGGCGACTCCGCCGAGAACATCGAAGACGCGATCAAGATCTACCAGGACGCGGAGCGCATCGTCGGTGAAGACATGCCGAACATCCCGATGTTCTTCTCTGACGCGCACACCTTCATCGGCACGAACGTCGTGAAGGACTCCGTCAAGTACGGCGCGCTCAACGGGTGGAACTGGGACATCGTTCAGCTGAAGAGCTAACGGTTCCCGTTTCTCGACACGTTTGAGCGGTCATCGCTCGACGCGGGTGGCGGCGGTGGTTCGTCCGCCGTCGCCACCCGTCCCCTGCGCATAGGAGTGTTCTTCATGGGACGGTATGTCATCCGTCGTGTCCTACAGGGATTGTTGACCCTGTTCGGGACCCTGTTCATCGTTCATTATCTGATGTCACTGGCCATCCAGATCAGAGGAAATCCGGCGGCCACCTTCTTCAGTGAGAAGAGCCGCCCGTCGGAGCGGCAGTTGCAGATCGTCGCCGAGATGTTCGGCACCGACGATCCCTGCTTTGAACAGGTGGGTAATCCGTGTGTCACGATCTTCGCCGAGCGCATGGGCCGTCTCGCGCAATGGGACCTCGGCACTGACTACAAGATGCGCTCGGTCAACGATCTGCTGGCGCAGGCACTGCCGAACACATTGACCATCTTCGCCATCACGATCATCGTCTGGATGATCTTCGGCATCGGGCTGGGAGTCCTGGCCGCGCTGTACCGCGACCGGTTCATCGACCACTCCATCCGAGTCCTTACCGTCCTCATGACGGCGTTCCCGACCTTCCTGGTTGCCCTGCTGCTTCAGCAGCTCATCGGTATCTCCCTGGGTAACTGGCTCAAGGGGATATTCGGAGCGGACAGCGTCATCGCGATGATCGTCCGGCCAACGTTCAATCAAGACGAACCATGGTTGTCCGGACTACTTCCCGGCATGATCCTCGGGATGCTCGGTGTCGCCGCTCTGGCCCGATTGATGCGAACGAGTCTGTTGGAGAACCTTGGTTCTGACTTCGTTCGCACCGCGCGGGCCAAGGGGCTCGCGCCCCGGCGGGTGCTCGTCGTGCACGCCATCCGCAACTCGCTGATCCCCGTCGTCACCGTCGTGGGCGGTTCCTTCGGCGCCGCGATCGGCGGTGCGGTCATCACCGAGACCATTTTCAACATTCGCGGCGTAGGCCTCTTGATGATCAACGCCACCCGCACCAGCGATATGTCCATTGTGATCTCCATCGTCACGCTCTCGGTGATTCTGATCATCACCGTCAACCTGATCGTTGACCTGCTGTACGCCACTTTGGACCCGAGGATTCGTTATGAGTGACCTGACCGAAGCCGTGACCGGGGGTGCCACCACCCCCGAGAAGAACGACAAACCGGACCGAGTCGGCAGCATGTGGAGCGACGCGTTCCGCGATCTGCGTAGACGCCCCACGGTCATCGTCTCCGTCCTCATCCTGTTGACGGTCTACTCCATGGCGGCGTTCCCGTGGCTGTGGACCAGCGTCGACCCCGAGAACTGCGACGCCCTGCTCCACCGTCAGACCCCGTCCGCCGAGCACATCTTCGGCATGGACCAGTACGGCTGCGACTACTACGCGATGATGATCTACGGTTCGCAGCCGACCGTCATGCTGACGCTCATCGTCACCGCCGTGACGTTGACGCTGTCGATCATCCTCGGATCGATGGCCGGTTACTTCGGCGGTTGGGTCGACGCGGTCATCTCGCGCGTCGTCGAGGTCTTCATGTCGGTGCCGTTCTTCCTCGGAGCGATCCTCATGATCGCGCTGTTCCGGGACGCCGCCGACACGATCCTTCCCATCGCGCTGATCCTGTCCGCCACCGGTTGGATGTTCGAGACACGTCTGTTGCGCTCGAAGGTGTTGGAGCTCAAGAACTACGACTTCGTGCACGCCGCCAGGTCCCTGGGGGCCAGCCACGGTCGTCTCATGTTCCGGCACATTCTTCCGGGCGCGATTCCCCCGGTTCTGGCGATCATTCCGCTGAACCTCGCGGGCATCGTCTCGGTCGAGGCCGCGCTGTCGTTCCTCGGGCTCGGTCTGCAGCCCCCCGCGATCAGCTGGGGAATCATGATCGACCGCGGTACCAACGACTTCATCAGCGGGGACCACTTCCTGCTGTTGATCCCCACCGGCTTCCTGTTGGCCGTCGTCATGTCCTTCGTTCTGCTGGGTGACGCGCTGCGCGACGCCCTCGACCCGAAACTGCGGTAGGTGTCTCGATGACTGAAGTTCAAGCGAAGCCGCTGATCCCGGGACTCGACGAGAACGCCCCGCTGTTGGAGGTCGACGATCTCCAGGTGGAGTTCCACACCCGTGACGGCGTCGCGAAGGCCGTCAACGGCGTCAGCTTCCAGCTGTCCGAGGGCCAGACCCGCGCCATCGTGGGTGAGTCGGGTTCCGGTAAGAGCGTGACGGCGCAGGCCATCATGGGCATCCTCGAAATGCCGCCCGCCAAGATCGCCGGAGGCGGAATCACCTATCGCGGTGTCGACCTCCTCAACATCGCCCCCGAAGTCCACCGCCGCATCCGCGCGAATCATATTGCGATGGTTTTTCAGGATGCGTTGTCGGCGTTGAATCCGGTGTGGACTGTTGGTTTTCAGTTGGGGGAGTTGTTCCGGGTTCATCGTGGGATGTCGCGGAAGGATGCGCGGCGTCGGGCGGTGGAGTTGCTGGATTTGGTGAAGATTCCGGCGGCTGCGCAGCGGGTGAATGAGTATCCGCATCAGTTTTCGGGTGGTATGCGTCAGCGGGTGATGATCGCGATGGCGTTGGCGCTTGATCCNGAGGTGTTGATTGCGGATGAGCCGACGACGGCGTTGGATGTGACGGTGCAGGCGCAGATTATGCGGTTGTTGGCNGAGATCCAGGCTGAGCGTCGGATGGGTTTGATTCTGATCACGCACGATTTGGGTGTGGTGGCGGATGTGGCGGACGATATTACGGTGATGTACGCCGGTCGTGCGGTGGAGCAGGCNGGTGTGTTGGAGACGTTCGCGTCGCCGGCGCATCCGTATACGAAGGCGTTGTTGCGGTCGATTCCTCGGTTGGATGTGAAGGGTCAGCGGCTCGAGGTCATCGCCGGACTCCCACCCGTCCTGACCGATATCCCCGTCGGCTGCTCCTTCAACCCCCGCTGCGGGAACGTCCAGGATCGCTGTCGCACCGAGCGGCCCGAGCTGGCCACGGTCACCCCCGGCCATGCCTCAGCCTGCCACTACGCCAAGGAGGTCATGAACGGTGAATGACGTCGTTCTGGAAGTCGAGAACCTGACCAAGCACTTCCCGATCAAGGTCGGTGTGGTGCTGAAGAAGACCGTCGGACACGTCCGCGCCGTCGACGGAGTCTCACTGTCCCTGTCTCGTGGTGAGACGTTGGGTGTGGTGGGTGAGTCGGGTTGTGGGAAGTCGACGTTGGCGAAGTTGTTGGTGGGGTTGGAGTCGCCGTCGTCGGGTTCGATT